>NZ_JBEZJI010000024.1:0-124773 GCF_040649435.1 Actinomadura sp. NPDC048955 | reverse complement strand
TCCTGTTCGAGATCTCCTACCCGAACGAGGACGTCGCCCGGGAGGCGCTCACCCGCGCGATCCACAAGCTCCCCATGAAGTGCAAGATCGTGAAGTCCGCGCGGGGGCCGCCGCACTCGCTACATCGGCTCGACCTCGGTGAGGCCGCACGACCGGTCCATGCGCAGCCAGCGGGTGATGCCGAGGGTGCGCAGGAACGGCACGTCGTGGCTGACCACGACCAGAGCGCCCTCGTAGGCGGCGAGGGCCTGCGCGAGCTGCGCGGCGCTGGCCATGTCGAGGTTGTTCGTCGGCTCGTCCAGCAGGAGCAGCTGCGGGGCGGGCTCGGCGAGCAGCAGCGACGCCAGCACCGCGCGGAACCGCTCCCCGCCCGACAGGGTCGCGGCCGGCTGGTCGGCCCGCGCGCCGCGGAACAGGAATCGCGCGAGCCCCGCCCGGATCCGCGCCGGCGGCGCCGACGGCGCCTGCGCGCGGACGTTCTCGGCGACGCTGAGCTCCCCGTCCAGGACGTCGAGCCGCTGCGGCAGGTACCGGACGCCGTCCACCCCGACTTTCACGTCCGTGCCCTCGGGGACGCGGTCGCCTACGAGCGTCCGCAGGAACGTGGTCTTGCCCGACCCGTTGGGGCCGACCAGCGCGATCCGCTCCGGCCCTCGGACGAACAGCTCGCCCAGCGTGCCGGGTTCCGGCTCGGGGGCGGCCAAGCCCGTCACGGTCAGCACCGTCCGGCCCGCCGGGACGCGCGTGGCGGGCAGCTCGACGCGGATCTCGGCGTCCTCGCGGACGGCCCCCTCCGCCTCGGTGAGCCGCGTGCGGGCGTCGGCGAGCCGCTCCTCGTGCATGATGCGGTGCTTGCCGGCCGAGACCTGGGCCTGCCGCTTGCGCTCGCCCATCACGATCTTCGGCTCGCGCTTGCTCTCCTGCATCTTGTTGCCGTAGCGCTTGCGCCGGGCCAGCTTGACGTGGGCCTCCTCCAGTTCGCGCTTCTGGCGGCGCAGGTCGGTCTCGGCGGCCCTGACCGTCCGCTCCGCGGCCTCCCGCTCGACGGCGAGCAGGTCCTCGTAGGCCGACAGCCCGCCGCCGAAGGACCGGACGGCGCCCTCGCGCAGGTCGGCGATCTCGTCGACGCGGTCGAGCAGCTCCCGGTCGTGGCTGACGACGACGAGCACGCCCGTCCAGGACGCGACCGCCTCGTACAGGCGGTGGCGCGCGTCCAGGTCCAGGTTGTTGGTCGGCTCGTCCAGCAGCAGGACGTCGGGACGGGCCAGGAACCGCGCCGCCAGCCCGACCATCACGGCCTCGCCGCCCGACAGCGTCGGGACCGTGCGGTCCAGGTCGAGGTGGCCGAGCCCGAGCCGGTCGAGCTCCGCGCGGGCGCGCTCCTCGACGTCCCAGTCGTCCCCGACGGCGGCGAAGTTCTCCTCGGTGGCCTCGCCGCGCTCGATGGCGTGCAGGGCCGCGCGGGTCGCCGTGATGCCGAGCAGGTCCGAGACCGTGGCGGCGTCGTCGAGGACGAGGTTCTGCGGCAAGTAGCCGATCTCCCCGTCGACGCTCACGGTGCCCGAACCGGCGCGCAGCTCGCCGGCGATGATCTTCAGCAGGGTGGACTTTCCGGAGCCGTTGACGCCGATCAGGCCCGTCCGGCCGGTGCCGAACGCGGCGTCCAGCCCGTCCAGCACGACGGTGCCGTCCTCCCAGGCGAACGACAGGTCCGAGCACACGATGGCGAATGACATTGAGCGGCCTCCATGATGAGCGAGAAGAGATGCGGGACGCATGGAGACACCGCGGGATCGCGCGACGCGCCGGCGGGCATGAGAACGCCCGGCGGGTCGAAGTCCGCACTGAGGTCACGTGCGCGGGCCGGAGAACGGCCACTGCGCGGTGTCGGACCTCAGATCCTCAATGGACTCCCCAGCCGGGCGGCGATGTGACGCGAACCAGCATACCCGGCGACTAATCGCAACACAAGTCGCGTTAAGAATTCCGGATGGGGACCGTCAGCCCGGGGTCCGCCGGACGTACCGCGGAGCCGCACGCGTGCGGGAGAGGCCGCGGCCCGCCCTCACCGGCGGCGGCTGGTGCGCCGTGGCGGCCGTGTCGATGAGCCCGCTCGTCTCCCCGGACGCCGCGACGGGAGCATCGGCCACGCCGGCTGAGACGTGGACGTGCCCCGGACCCGCGCGGGGGCCGGGGCACGCTCGCGTTCCGTCAGGCGCCGCGCAGGACGGCTCCGGTCCGCTCGGACGCGGCGGCCACGGCGGCGTCGCGGGCCTGCGACGCCTCCTCGGCCGTGAGCGTCCGATCCGGGGCGCGGAACCGCAGCGAGTACGCCAGCGACTTGCGCCCCTCCCCCACCTGCTCGCCCGTGTAGACGTCGAACAGCCGGATCGCCTCCAGGAGCTCGCCCGCACCGTCGCGCAGGGCCGCCTCGACCTCGGCGGCCGCCACCGCGGAGTCCACGACCAGCGCGACGTCCTGCATCGCGACCGGGTACGACGACACGTGCGGCGCGCGGACGGTCACCGGCTCGCCCAGGCGGCGCAGCTCCAGCTCCATCGCGCACGACCGCGCGGGCAGACCGTACGCCTTCGTGACGCGCGGGTGCAGCTCGCCGGCGTGCCCGACGAGGGTGTCGCCCGCGTAGAGCGCGGCGCAGCGGCCGGGGTGCCAGGGGGCGTGCTGGTCGGCCTTCACCGTCAGCTCGACGCCGACCTCGCGGGCCACCGTGCGGGCCGCCTCGACCGCGTCCGCCCACAGCGCCGGACGGCCCTCGCCCCACCAGCCGGACGGCTCGCGGTCGCCGGACAGCACCGCCGCGACCCGGTACGGCTGGTCCGGCAGCGCGGCCTCCAGCTCGGCGACCTCCTCGGCCGTCGGGCCGCGGTCCACGGCGAGCCGCGGCGCCCGCTCGGGGGCGTCCGGGCGCGGCCGGAACACCACGCCCACCTCGAACAGCGCGGCGTCGCCGAAACCGCGTCCCACGTTGAGCGCCAGCACCTTGAGCAGGCCCGGCAGCAGCGTGGTGCGCAGCAGCGGCTCCTCCTCCGACATCGGGTTCGCGAGCCGCAGCGTCCGCCGGCGCGCGTCGTCAGCCGGGAGCTGGAGGCCGTCCAGGTCCTTCTCGGCGACGAACGGGAAGGCGAGCGCCTCCACGTACCCGGCGCCGGCGAGCGCGCGGCCCACCCGGCGGCGCAGCCGCTGCTCGGCGGTCAGGCCCTTGCCCGCCGCCGGGCGCGGCGCCCTCGCCGGGATGTTCTCGTACCCCTCCAGGCGGATGACCTCCTCGGCGAGGTCGTTGGGCGCGGTGAGGTCGGGACGCCAGGACGGCGGCGTCACCGTCAGCACGTCGCCGCCGGCCACCGCGCAGCCGACCTGCTCCAGGCGCCGGACGACCGCCTCCCGCCCGTAGGCCACGCCCGCCACCCGGTCGGGATGCCCTGCGGGCATCTCCACCGCGGCCCGCTCGACCGGCGCCTCGGCGTGCGTGACACCGGCCACGATCTTCGCGCCGCCCAGCTCGGCCAGCATCCGCACCGCCCGGTACGAGGCGTACAGCGGCAGTTCACGGTCGACGCCGCGCTCGAACCGGTGGGACGCCTCGCTGTGCAGGCGGTGCCGGCGGCTCATCCGGGCGACGCCTATGGCGTCGAAGTGCGCGGCCTCGACGACCATGTCGCTCGACCGCTCGTCGATCTCGGTGGCGAGACCGCCCATCGTGCCGGCCATCGAGATCGGGCCCGACGCGTCGGTGATGAGGATGTCGTCGGGGTCGAGGGCCCGCTTGACGTGGTCGAGCGTCTCCAGCTGCTCGCCGGGCCGGGCGCGCCGCACGACGATCGGGCCGGTCAGCTTGCCCCGGTCGAACGCGTGCAGCGGCTGCCCGAGCTCCAGCATCAGGTAGTTGGTGATGTCGACCGCCAGCGACACCGGCCGCATCCCCGCGCGGTGCAGGCGCACCTGCATCCACATCGGGGTCCGCGCGTCCGGGTCGAAGCCGCTCACCTCGCGCAGGACGAACCGGTCGCACACGGCCGGATCGCCGATGCTCGCCGGGTGACTGTCCGCCCCCTCGTCGTCCGGGGGCAGCTCGACGTCCGCGGGGTCCTTGAAGGGAACGCCGTAGGCGATGGCGGCCTCGCGGGCGATGCCGCGGATGGACAGGGCATAGCCGCGGTCGGGCGTCACGGCGATGTCGAGGACGTCGTCGCGCAGCCCGAGCAGCTCGATCGCGTCCGCGCCGACGGGGGCGTCCGGCGGCAGGACGAGGATGCCGCTGTGGTCGTCGCCGATCCCGAGCTCGGTCACCGAGCAGATCATGCCCGCCGACATCCGCCCGTAGGTCTTGCGGGCGCCGATCTCGAACCCGCCGGGCAGCACGCCGCCCGGCAGGACGACCACGACGCGGTCGCCGACCGCGAAGTTGGTGGCGCCGCACACGATGCTCTGCGGCTCCCCCGTGCCGTTGGCGTCGCCGACGTTCACCTGGCAGTGGCGGATCGGCTTCTTGAAACCGGTCAGCTCCTCGATCTCCAGGACCTCGCCGACCACGAGCGGGCCGGTGATGTCGGCGCCGGCCCGCTCGACCGTCTCGACCTCCAGGCCCGCCGCGATCAGCTCGGCGGCCAGCGCGCGGCCCGTGACGTCGGCCGGGAGCTCGACGTACTCGCGCAGCCAGGAAAGCGGGGCCCGCATCAGATCTCCATCCCGAACGGGAGGGTGAACCGGACGTCGCCCTCCACCATGTCGTACATGTCCTCCACGCCGTGCCGGAACATCAGCGTCCGCTCGACGCCCAGCCCGAACGCCCAGCCGCTGTAGCGGTCCGCGTCGACCCCGCAGGCCACCAGCACCCGCGGGTTGACCATGCCGCAGCCGCCGAGCTCGATCCAGCCCTCGGAGCCGCAGGTGCGGCAGGGCGCGCCGCCGGGCTCCGCGGACGCGCCACGGCACACGAAGCACTGCATGTCCACCTCGGCGGACGGCTCGGTGAACGGGAAGAACGACGGCCGGAACCGCGTCCTCAGCCCCTCGCCGAACATGCCGGTGACGAACGCGTCGATGCCGCCGCGCAGGTCGGCCATCGTCAGGCCCTCGTCGACGGCGAGGCCCTCCAGCTGGTGGAACACCGGGCTGTGCGTGGCGTCGAGCTCGTCGGTGCGGAACGTGCGGCCGGGCGCCACCACGTACACCGGCAGCGGCCGCGACAGCAGCGACCGGATCTGCATCGGCGAGGTGTGGGTGCGCATCACCAGCCCGGACTCCTCCGACTCGACGAAGAAGGTGTCCTGCATGGTGCGGGCCGGGTGGTCGGGAAGGAAGTTCAGGGCGTCGAAGTTGAACCACTCCGCCTCGACCTCGGGGCCCTCGGAGACCTCGAAGCCCATCGAGACGAAGACGTCGGCCATCCGCTCCTGCATCGTGGTCAGCGGGTGCCGGGCGCCGCGCGGCGCGCGGTCCCACGGAAGGGTGACGTCGACGGTCTCCTCGACGAGGACGCGGCGGTCGCGCTCCTCCTCCAGCTCGGCCTGGCGCTCCTTGAGCGCCTTCGCCACCGCGCCCCGGGCCGCGCCGATGCGCTTGCCCGCCTCGGCGCGGGCCGCGGGCGGGAGGGCGCCGATCTCGCGGTTGGCCAGGGCCAGCGGGGAACGGTCTCCGGCATGCGCCAGCCGGACCTGCTTCAGGGCGTCGAGGTCGGCGGCCGCGGCGATCGCCGCGAGCGCCTCGGCGCGGGCCCGCTCCAGCTCCTCGGGCTGCAGCGCGGACACCTCGACGGGGTCATAGGACTTGTTGGGTGCAGACATGGTGGTGTGATCGACTCCGGTCGGCGTGGGACGCCCGCAGTCTAGTGCGCGGGCGGAGGACATCCGGAAAGCGTGCGCGTGACGCGCTGGCCCGCCGAGGGACCCGATGCCGTGCCGCGGTGTGGGCCGCGGGTCAGCCGGCGTAGTCGGGGGCCCCTGCGGGCACGGTAAATCGGAACTCGGCGCCGCCGCCGGGCGCCCGCCGCACGGTGATCACGCCGCCGTGCGCCTCGACCAGCCCCTTGACGATGTAGAGCCCGAGCCCGGTGCCGCCGCGGCGGTTGCCGCCGGGCCCGCGCCAGAACTGCCGGAAGACGCGCTGGACGGCCTCGGGCGGAATGCCCTCGCCCTCGTCGCGCACCGACACGGCCGCCCCCTCCTCATGCGCGTCCGGCTCCACCACAATGGTGACAGTGCCTGCCCCGTGGCGCACCGCGTTTTCGACGAGGTTGCCGAGGATTTGATCCATCTTGTCGGGATCGAGCCACATCTCGGGCAGCTCGCCACGCGTCTCGAAGCGGAAGCGGTCCTCCGGCTCCCCCGCGGCGACCCGGCCCGCGATGACCTTGCGGACCTCCTCGGGGATGTCGACGACCTGGCGGCGCATCTCCAGCCGGCCCGACTCGATGCGGGACACGTCCAGCAGCTCGGTGATCAGCCGGGTGACGCGGTCGGCGTCGGCGTTGACGGTCTCCAGCATCACCCGCTTCTGGTCGTCGTTGAAGCGGTGCCACTTGGCGAGCAGCGTCGCGGTGAACCCCTTGACGCTGGTGAGCGGGGAGCGCAGCTCGTGGGCGACGGTGGAGACCAGGTCGGCGCGGTCGCGCTCCTGCCGGGCGCGGTGCAGGGCGTCGCGCAGGCACACGGTGAACCGTTCCACACGGCGCTCGGCGTCGCGCCGGTACGCGGCGGTCACGAGCACCTCGGTGCCGCCCGGAAGGAACAGCACGCGCTCGGGGTGGCGGGTGCGGGTGGACAGCCCGTCGTAGGGGGCCAGGCACTTCCACCAGTCGCGGCCCTCGGCGTCGTGCAGGGGCAGGACGTCGCGGAAGTCGCGGCCCACGGCCGACCCGGCGGGGATCCCGGTGATCCGCGCGGCGGCGGCGTTGAACACGACGACGCGGGCGTCGCGGCCGGCGACCATCAGCCCGTCGGGCAGATCGTCCGGGCCACCCCCCTCGGGGCCCGGCCCGGACCCCGCCTCGGGTCCGCGCGCGGCCACGAGAGGGGATTCCTCTCCGCCCACAGCGGCCTCCAGAACACCGATGGGAACGCGGCCTGTCGGAAAGAGACTCTAGCCGGAGTCGGGCCCCTAACGGGACCCGGAAACCGCCTCGCGGCAAGGCATGTGTGGCTTTCGCGTGGGGTGTCGCCGCCTCCCGCGGAGCGCCCCATCAGGGGTTCGCGCCCTCATCCGGACCTCGTGGGCGAGTCCTGGCCGGACAGCGCGGCCTCGACATCGCGGTGGATCGCGAACAGCCGGTGCAGGCCGGTGATCTTGAACAACCGCAGCTGGGCGGGCCGCACCCCGGCGAGGGCGATCTCGCCGCCGGCGGCGGAGATCTGGTTGTGCGCGGCGACCAGCGCGCCGAGCCCGGCCGCGTCGCAGAACGGGACGGCGGCGAAGTCGGCCACCAGGCGGCGCGGCCCCGTCCCGGAAAGCCGGCCGTGCGTCTCCACGAGCCGGTCGCGCAGCGGCCCGGCGGTGCGCAGGTCGATCTCCCCGGCCACCGCGACGACGGCCGTGCCGGCTTCGACCCTCGCGGTCTCGATGCGCAGGCCGTCGTCCGCGTACGCGCCGGAGGCGCCCGGAAAGGCGTCCGGGACGGTGGCGGCCTGGACCGCGCCGGCCCGGCACCGCACCTCCGGGGGACGCCGGCCCGCCCTCGCGGTTCGCCTGGTCTCCTCGGTCATCTCGCCCCCACTCCCGTGCGGCCTCGTCGCCGCACTGGTCAACCCGCTGATCAACACGTTAGGCGCGGCGGCACGACGGCGTGATCCCCCGCCGGTCGCGGTTCTCGCTCCTCCCCGCGAACGAGCCCCGCGCGGCGGCAGGCCCCCCTGCGCCGCGTCCACGCGAAGACCATCTTCCCAGCTCACCCGTCACGAGGCGGCGCCATTCGCGACCGCATGCGGCCATTCGATCACGGAATGCAGTGGAAACACCGGGACCGCGCCGTACTTCACGTACGGCTCGGGCGCTCTCCCTGGGAGCCGCGCTGCGCCCGGGCCGACGCATAGAGGCATACGGCCGCGGCCGTCGCCAGGTTCAGGCTCTCGGCCCGCCCGTAGATGGGCACGCGGACGACCTCGTCCACATGCCGCAGGATCTCCTCGGGCAGCCCCCACGCCTCGTTCCCGAACACCCAGGCGGTGGGGCGCGCGAGCACCCCCTCGTCGATCGCCTCGTCGAGGGTGCGGTCGCCTGCGCCGTCGGCGGCCAGGACGGTCAGGCCCGCGCCCTTCAACTCCGGGATCAGCGCGTCGAACCGGGGGCCGACGACGACCGGCAGGTGGAACAGGCTGCCCGCGGAGGCGCGGACGCACTTGCCGTTGTAGGGGTCGACGGACGCGTCGGTGAACACGACCGTCTCCGAGCCCGCGGCGTCGGCGGTGCGCAGGACGGTCCCCGCGTTGCCGGGGTCGCGGACGTGCGCGAGCACGGTCACCAGCCGGGGGGCGTTCTCCAGCGCCCTGTCCAGCGGGACGTCGACGAACTCGCAGACCGCCAGCAGCCCCTGCGGGGTGACGGTCTGGGCGAGCTCCGCCATGATCTCGCCGCTGACGCGCAGCACCGGCGCGCCGGCGCGCTCGGCGGCGAGCACCAGTTCGGGGTGGCGCGCCTCCGCCTCGGCCGTGGTGAACAGCTCGGCGAGCCCGCCGGGGATCCGCAGCGCCTCCCGCACCGCCTGCGGCCCCTCGGCGAGGAACCGGTTCTCACGGCGCCGGAACGCGCGTTTGGCGAGCCGCCGAGCGGCCTTCACCCGTGGTGATCGGAGAGAGGTCAGCTCGCGGCCCGCCATGTCGCTGTGATCGCCCGTGTGCCGGTCGCCCGGCTCAGGCCGCCTCCGAACCCTCGGCCGGGAGCGCGTCCTTGGCGACCTTGACCAGGGCGGCGAACGCCGGGGCGTCGTTGACGGCGAGCTCGGCGAGCATGCGCCGGTCGACCTCGACCTCGGCGGCCTTCAGGCCCTGGATGAACCGGTTGTAGGTGATGCCGTTGGCGCGGGCAGCGGCGTTGATCCGCTGGATCCACAGCCGGCGGAACTGGCCCTTGCGGTCCTTGCGGTCCCGGAAGGCGTAGGTCATCGAGTGGAGCTGCTGCTCCTTGGCCTTGCGGTACAGGCGCGAGCGCTGCCCGCGGTAGCCGCTCGACCGCTCCAGGACGACCCGACGCTTCTTGGCGGCGTTGACCGCCCGCTTCACGCGTGCCACGTGTCTGACTCCTTCGTGGGGGCCGGGGCCATGCTGGCCTCGGCCGGTCGGCGATGTTCCGGGTCGAGCGCTACTTGCGCAGCAGCTTCTTGATGTTCTTGGCGTCGGCGGGGGCCACCACGGCGGGGCCGTCGAGACGCCGGGTCCGCTTGGACGGCTTGTGCTCGAGCAGGTGGTTGCGGTTGGCGCGGCGGCGCATCACCTTGCCGGTGCCGGTCAGCTTGAAGCGCTTCTTGGCACCGCTGTGGGTCTTGGTCTTCGGCATGGTCGCCGTCGTCTCCCTCTTTCCCGGCCTCCGTGCCGACCGGCATGGAGGCGCGCCTGATCGGCGCATCGCACGGCGACCCGTGGACGCGCCTGGTCAGGCTTCGATGTACGTAGGCCGCGACCTCGCTCAGCCGCGAGTTCGCGATGGGGGCCACCGCGAGGCCGGTCCCCGAACGGCCGTCAGACGGTGGTCTCGGACTCCTGCCCGCGGGCCGTCTTCTTCTTGTGCGGACCGAGCACCATGATCATGTTCCGGCCGTCCTGCTTGGGCCGCGACTCGACGAAGCCGAGCTCCTCGACGTCGTCGGCGAGCCGCTGCAGCAGCCGGAAACCGAGCTCGGGACGGGACTGCTCACGACCACGGAACATGATCGTGACCTTCACCTTGTCCCCGGCCTTCAGGAACCGCACCACGTGACCCTTCTTGGTCTCGTAGTCGTGCGGGTCGATCTTCGGGCGGAGCTTGATCTCCTTGATGACCGTGTGCGCCTGGTTCTTCCGCGCTTCACGCGCCTTCATCGCGGACTCGTACTTGAACTTGCCGTAGTCCATGAGCTTCGCGACGGGCGGACGCGCGGTGGGCGCCACCTCGACGAGGTCGAGGTCCGACTCACGCGCGAGTTCGAGGGCCTTGGCGATGGGCACGATGCCCACCTGTTCGCCGTTCGGGCCGACGAGCCGGACCTCGGGCACGCGAATGCGGTCGTTGATACGCGGTTCGGCGCTGATGGGACCTCCTTGGGGCCGTTCTCAAGTTCGTTGGACCGGTCGTACCCCGAGGCTTCCACGAGAAAAGCCCCGTACGACTCACGCACGGGGCCACCTTCGGTCTTCCGGGAACGGCGATGCCGCCCGGAAACTACGGCGGTACGGGCTGACGCCCGTTCGCCGGACCGAGACCCACCGGCTTCGCAGCCGGTCAGGTGGGAGGTGGCCTCCGCTTGAGCGCCCGGCACGCGCCACCGTTCAGTCGCGCGCACAGGGCCGGTCGACCACCAAGAATACCACCCGGTGAGGCCGGGTGCGCCATACCGGATCACTCGCCCGGCCTTCGCCGCGCGAGCACCCGGCTGAGAGTACGCCAACCACTACAACAGGCCGCGGCACGGCGCCATTCCCGGGCCGGCGCGCGAGCCGCCGCCGAGTGAGGGTGTTCTGGCCCGGCGGGCGTCTCGGCGCGCGGACCTCGGGTTGTTACGGTGGAGCCGAGACGGCCCGGCGGGGCCGGCACCAGGGAGGTTTCCCGCGATGCCCTCGGTCGACGCCGGCGCCGCCGGCCCCCTCACCGCCGTGCCTCCGGTCCGGCTCCAGTTCGCGCAGAAGGCGTTCATCGTGTCCGGCGGGCGGCTGCTGCTGGTCCGCAAGGCCGCCTCCGACCCGTTCCACCCCGGCCGCTGGGAGGTGCCCGGCGGGCGGCTGGAGGAGGACGCCGACCTCGATCTCGACGACCACATCCGCCGCGAGGTCTGGGAGGAGGTCGGCCTGAAGATCGATCCGGGTCCGCCGTTCCACCTGTGGCAGTGGTTCATGCCCGACCGCGGCAATCCCGGCGGGCAGATCCGGGTGGTGGCGGCGGCGCGCCGCTGCCGGCCGGTGACCCTTGACGCCACCCTGGAGAACCAGGACGTCAGCGACCATCTGGACCGGTGCGCCTGGGTGCCGCTGCGCGAGGCCGGCGGGTACGACCTCATCCCGAGCCTGCGCCCGGTGATGCGGGCCTTCCTGCTTCCGGCCGGCTGAGCCCGGGTCATGGCGCCGTTCCGATCGCCCCTCGAATGGCCGGGCCTCGACGGCGCCGCCGAGCGCCGCCACTCGCTCTTCGTCATCGGGGACGCGGGGATCGAGGTGCGCGCGAGCCTGCCGGGCGTCCGCTTCGCGGAAATCGGCGCCGACCGGCTCTGCTACGCACCCGCCCGCGCACTGACCGCGGGGACGGCGGTGAACCTCGCCCGCTGCGCGGTGGGCTACTTCCGCCGGGTCGAGGTGCTGGCCAAGGTCGGCGACGACGACTACACGGAGGCGATCCGCCGCGAGCTGTGCCGGATCGGCGCGGCCCACCGCCTGGTCGTCGAGCCCGGCGTCCCGAACGGCGTGTCGGTGATGCTGCGCGACGCCGCCGGCGGCGAAGAAGGCGGGCCCGGCGTCCGGCTGCTGGTCGCCCAGGACGAGCCGCCCGCCAGACGACTCGCCGCGGCGGACGTGCGGGCGGCGGCGGCCGGGATCGAGGACGCCGACGTGCTGGCCGTGGACGGATACTCCCTGCTGGCCCCCGCCTCCCGGGAGGCTCTCCACGAGGCGGTCCGCACGGCGCGCGCGGCGGGCACGCGGGTGGTGTTCGACGTCGTCCCCCACGACATCGACGCGCGGCTTCCGGCGTCCTGCGTCCTGCCGGTCCTGGAGCGGGCCGACCTGGTCGTCTCCGAGGCGCACACCCTCGCACGCCTGCTCGGCCATGCGCCTCCGGCCGGCGGCCGGGAACCGCGGGATCTGCCGCCTGTCCTCGACCGCGCCGTACCCGGCGGCCCCCTGTGGCTGCTTCGGTTCGGCCCGACGTCCCTGGAACGGGTGCTCGTCCACCAGCGCGGACGGCCGCCGCAGGCGTACTCCACCGGCTATGCCCCCGGTACGCCGAGGGCGGGGTACGGGGACCGGCTGACCTCGTGCGAGCTCTACTGGTGGCTGTCAGGGGGCTGAACCGCGCCAGGCAGGGCGTCCGCCGCCGCCCGCATCGCCCGCAGCGTGCGCAGGAAGCGCCCCCGGCTGGCGGGCAGCCCGAAGGTCTCCTGCCAGCGCCAGGCCGGGCCCGCGCCGCCGGCCGCCACCGCCCAGCGCAGGAACTGGCTCCGCACACCGTCGCCCGGGTGGACGGTCGCGGCACCGTCCTCCTCGATCAGCAGGTAGGAGCGGCCGGCGCGGTACCGGGCCTGGAGGGTCGCGTGGTCGGCGGGAACGCCCGGGCGCCCCTCCCGCTCCACGACCGTCCGCACCCCCGCCGTGCCCGGCAGGAAGTGCCAGTGCGCGTGGTCGACGCACGCGCCGCCGCCCTGGGGGCTCGCCGGCCCGTGCTCGAACAGCAGCAGTCCGCCGAGTCCGTACGCCTCCCGGTAGAGGCGGGCCACACGGTCGCGCCACCGCATCGCGCGCTCCCACATCGGCCCGGGGAAGTCTCCGGCGCACTGGTGGTGCTCGCGCGTCACCAGCAGCAGGTGCCCCTCGGCGAGCGGCGCGACGTCCGGGATCAGGAAGAAGTCGCGGTCGCCGGCGATGACGCCCGACTCGCCGGGAAGCCCGGCCATGCCGTTGACGCGGAACCGCAGCGGGGGGCACAGGACGCAGTCGTGGTCGGGCTCGTCCCGGACGGTCGGCTCGGCCAAGCCACCTCCAACATCACGGAACGCGGGAGCGGTCCGCCTCCAGCGTGCCCGGTGCCGCACGCCCGCGCTCGCTGCGGCGGCGGATACAGACGCGGGACCGCGAGGTACAAATCCCGGCCCGCCGGGAACAACAAGAGCAGAAGGCAAGAACGTGAACCAGACACCCCCGCTCCCGTCCCCGGCGCCCCCCGCGCCCCGCGCCGTCCGCTCCGCCGCACGGCGGCGCGGCGCCCACGTCCCGGTCATCGACCTGGCCGTCCTCGACGCCCGCCTGAACGAGTCGCTGGACGTCCTGCGCGACACCTACGCCCCCGCCCTCGGCACCGGCGGAGGCTGGTACCACGAGCTCGCGCGCCCCGAACCCGGCACCACCGCCACCGCCGTCGGGCTGATGGCGTTCGCCGAGGCGGGGCGCGCCTTCGAGCACTTCGACGACGGCCTGGAACTCCTCGCCGCCCGGCAGACCCGGTCCGACGACCCGCTGCGCGACGGCGGCTGGGCCACCAAGACCAGCCTCGGCATGCCGGTGATCGAGGCGACCGGCTGGATCGCGCGGTTCCTCGCCCGCGCCCGCTGCGACCTGCGCGACGACGCCCCCGACCTGGAGCGCGCCTACCGGTGGCTGCTGTACAACCAGAACCCCGACGGCGGATGGGGCTCGCTGCACGGCTGCCCGTCCCGGGTGTGGCTGACGTGCCTGGCGCTCCGCGCGCTCAGCCAGCTCAACCCCTACGATCCCGCCGTCGACCGCGGCGTGGAGTGGCTGACGGCGGACCGGACCGCGCACCGTCCCGCCTGGGGCCCGACGCAGGCGTCCCGGCCCACCGTCACGCACACCGCGTTCGCGCTGGTGACGCTGGCCGAGGCGCGCCCCGGCCTGCGGACCGAGCGGCTGCTGGACGCCTACGACTGGCTGCTGGAGCACCTCGACCCCGACGACGACCACACGTGGATCGAGACCTACGGCGTCTCGCCGCACACCGTGTCGGAGCGCGGCGCCGGCCCGGAACCGGTGTGGCGGCTCGCCCTGTGGCACTACGGGCTGCCGATCGCGCTCACCGCGCTGCTGCGGGACCCGCGCGGACCGCAGGGGGCGACCGTCGCCCGAGCGTTCCGGACGCTGGTGCGCGGGGAGGTCGCCGACCCGCGCTGGAACGGCTACCCGGGCAGCGCGCGCACGTCGCTGTGGACGCTGTGGTGGCGGCTGGAGACGCTGGTCGCCCTCTCCCGGATCCCGCTCGCCGGGAACGCCGACGTCCTGCACTGGCTGCCGGACGCGCTGGTCGTGCAGCGCGCCCACGCCCGGGAGCGTCCGCTGGCCGAGATGCTCCCGCACCGCCGCCTCGTCGACCCGGTCGCCCTGGCCCAGCGGCACTGGGCGGTGTTCCTGCTGAGCCTCGTGTGCGCCGGCAGCGCGCTCGGCGTCGCCGCGGGAACGTGGGGCTGGAAGGACTTCTGGCTCAGCGTGATCCTGCCCATCGTCCTCACCAGCATCGACGAGTCGGTGAAGCGGCGCCGCGCCCAGCGCGCCCCGCCCTGACCGAGGGTCAGGCGCGGCGGGCGAGCTCCGCCTCGCCCGCGGCGCGCATCGCCTCCACCGGCACGTCGTCGCGGCCGGTCATCAGGGCCACCTGCCGGACGGCCTGGTGCAGGAGCATCGCGAAACCGCTGACGACCGTGCCGCCCGCGCGCTCGACGGCCGCCGCGAGCGCCGTGGGCCACGGCGCGTACACGACGTCGAACAGGGCCGCGCCGGACTCGGCGACCGGCGCCGCGAACACGTCGGCGGCCCCGCCGGGGAGGGTCGACACGACGAGTTCCGCGGGCAGGTGCGCGGGGGCCTCGCCGAGCGGCACGACCCGGACCGCGAGCCCGAACCGCTCCCCCACCTCGGCCGCGCCGGCGGCGCGCTCCGGCGTCCGCACCGCGAGGACGGCCTCGCGCGTGCCGAGCCCGGCGAGGGCGGCCAGCGCGGACGCGGCCGTCGCTCCGCCGCCCAGCACCAGCGCCTCGGACGGGGCCTTCAGCCCCGCCTCGCCGAGCGCCGTCTCGATGCCGTACACGTCGGTGTTGTCACCGTGCCGCCGCCCGTCCCGCAGGACGATCGTGTTCGCGCCGCCGACCTTCGCCGCGAGGTCCGACACCGTGTCGACGAGGCCGAGCGCGACGCGTTTGAGCGGCATGGTCAGCGACAGCCCCGCCCATTCGGGCCCGAGCCCGTCCAGCAGTGCGGCCAGGCCGTCCTCGCCGCACTCGACCGCGTCGTAGGACCAGTCGTCCAGCCCCATCGCCGCGTACGCCGCCCGGTGCAGCACCGGCGACAGCGAATGCGCGATGGGCGAACCCAGCACCGCCGCGCGGCGGCCCGTCCTCCCGCTCATTGGCCCGGGTGCGCCTTCTGCCAGGCCCGGAACTCCTTCTCGATCGCCAGCCGCTCCTGCTCCGTCGTGGCGAACTTGGTGACCTTGTTCGTCGGGTCGGTGGCGATGAAGTACAGCCACGTCCCGTCCTCCGGGGACAGGGCCGCCTCGATCGCGTCCGGCCCGGGGTTGGAGATCGGGCCGGGCGGCAGGCCCGCGTGCAGGTAGGTGTTGTAGGGCGAGGGGGTCTGCAGGTCCTTCTCGGTGACGGTGAGCCGCCGCTCGTTCAGCGCGTACAGGACCGTGGTGTCGAACTGCAGCTTCATGCCCTTGTCCACCCGGTTGTAGATGACCCGGGAGATCTTCGGCAGGTCGCTGGGCTTGCCGCCCTCGGCCTGGACCAGGCTGGCGAGCGTGATGACCGTCGCCGGGTTCATGTGCGCCTTGCGCGCCTCGGCGACCAGGTCGACGCTGGCGGCCTCCTTGGTGTACCGCCCCACCATCTCCTTGAGGATCTGCTCCGCCGAGCCGTTCGGGTCGAGGTCGTAGCGCCCCGGGTACAGGTACCCCTCGACCTTGCCCCGCGCGTAGGAGGGCAGCCCGAGGTTCTTCGGGCGCTTCGCCACCGCCTGGAACTCCTTGACGGAGATGCCGGTCTTCTTCGCCAGCAGCTCGAAGACCTCGACGGCACGCCGCCCCTCGGGGATCACGACCTGGTTGCCGGCCCGCGACTTCGGGTCGAGCAGCAGCGCCACCGCCGCGGCCGAGGACATCTCCAACCGCATCTGGTAGAACCCCGGCTGGATGCTGGAGGCGCGGGTCTCCTTGTTGTAGGTCTTCACGAAGGCCTCGGAGCTCTTGACGACCCGGTGCTGCTTCAGCGTCGTGCCGATCACCGACCCGGTCGCGCCGTCCTTGATCTGGACGGTGACCTTGCCGGAGCCCGCGCCCTCGTAGTCCGGCGGGTGCCACTTGTTGTCGAGCCACGCGTACCCGAGGACGCCTCCGGTGCCGAACACCGCCACGAGGAACGCCATCGCGAACAGCGCGGCGGCGCGCCCGCTGCGCCGGCGGCGCTTCTGGCGCTTGCGCCGGCGCCGCTGGTCACGCCGGCCGTAGGTCTCCTCGGACGGAGGCCCGTCGCCGTACGGGTCGGAGAAGAGGTCCAAGTCGTTCATGAGCTCCCCTGGACGATCTCACCCGGGGGGCGTCCGGTCGACCGTTCGGCGTCGAGGGCCGCCTGGAGCAGCACCGCCGCGGCGGCCTGGTCGACCACCTTGCGCCGCGCCTGGCCGTGCACGCCGCCGGCCCGCAGGCCGCTCTCGGCGGTGACGGTGGTGAGGCGCTCGTCGTGCAGCCGCACCGTCTCCGGGGGAAGGCGGTCGGCGAGCCTCGCCGCGAACCTGCGGGCCGACTGCGCCGCCGGCCCCTCCCGGCCCGACAGCGAGGTGGGGAGGCCGACGACGACCTCGATCGCCTCGTGCTCGGCGACGAGGTCCACGAGCCGGTCGACGTCGCCTTTGCCGCTCTTCACCGTCTCCAGGGGGGACGCCAGGATCCCGCCGGGATCGCATCGCGCGACCCCGACCCGCACGCTCCCCACATCGACCCCGAGCCTGACGCCCGTCCTCATGGGCTCGCCTCCGCTCGGAGGCGAGGCTCGCTTCTCCTGCCCCGTCGTGCCGGACTCACGCGGCCCCTACCGCCTGCTCGACGGCGGCGAGGGCATCGCCGATCGCGGCGGGGTTGGCGCCGCCCCCCTGGGCCAGGTCGTCCTTGCCGCCGCCGCCTCCGCCGAGCGCCTTGGCGGCCAGGCCGACGAGCGCGCCCGCCTTGAGGCCGCGGTCGCGCGCGCCCTGGGTGACGGCGATGACCACGACGGGGCGGTCCTTCGGCATGCCGGCGACCATCACGACCGCGGGGCGCGAGGTGAGGCGGCCGCGGATGTCGACGGCGAGCTTGCGCAGGTCGTCGGCGCCGGTGCCGTCGGGGGCGCGGTGCCCCACGAACGCGGTGCCGCCCACGTCCTTGGCGCCCTCGGCGAGGGACCCGGCGATCGCGAGGACCTGCTGGGAGCGCAGCTTCTCCAGCTCCCTCTCGGCGTCCCGCAGCCGGGCGACGACGCCGGACACGCGCTCGGGCAGCTCCTCCTTGCGGGTCTTCATCTGCTCGGCGAGCTGCGCCACGAGGACGCTCTCGCGGGCCAGGAAGCGGAAGGCGTCGATGCCGACGAGCGCCTCGACGCGCCGGACGCCGGCGCCGATGGACGACTCGCCCAGCACCTTGACCAGGCCGAGCTGCCCGCTGCGGGCGACGTGGGTGCCGCCGCACAGCTCGCGGGAGTAGTCGCCGACCTCGACGACCCGGACCTCGTCGCCGTACTTCTCGCCGAACAGCGCGAGCGCGCCCATCGCGCGGGCCTCGTCGATCGAGGTGTGGAAGGCGCGCACGTCCAGGTCGCCGACCAGGACCTCGTTGACCTCGTCCTCGACGTCGCGCAGCACGCTGGCGGGCACGGCGCCGGACGCGGTGAAGTCGAACCGGAACCGGCCGGGCGAGTTCTCCGACCCGGCCTGCGCGGCGGACTCGCCGAGCGCGCGGCGGAACCCGGCGTGCACCATGTGCGTCGCGGTGTGCGAGCGGGAGATCGCCCGGCGCCGCTCCACGTCGACCTCGGCGTAGGCGGTGTCGCCGGCCTGCGCCTCGCCGCTGCGGACGCGCCCGCGGTGCACGACGAGCCCGGCGAGGGGCGCCTGCACGTCGGTCACCTCGACCACGGCGCCGTTGCCGAACCTGATCAGGCCGTGGTCGGCGAGCTGGCCGCCGCCCTCGGCGTAGAACGGGGTGCGGTCGAGGACGACCTCGACCTCGGCGCCCTCCCCGGCGGCGGGCGCGTTGGCGCCGTTCACCAGCAGCCCCACGAGGCGGGCGTCGCCGGCGAGGCTGCCGTAGCCGGTGAAGTCGACCCTGCCGCCGGCGCCGGTGAGCAGCTCGTCCAGGACGGACACGTCGAGGTTGCCGGTCTTCTTGTCGCGGGCGTCCTTCTTCGCGCGGTCCCGCTGCTCCTTCATGAGCCGGCGGAAGCCCTCCTCGTCGACCTGGAGGCCCTGCTCGGACGCCATCTCCAGGGTGAGGTCGATCGGGAAGCCGTAGGTGTCGTGCAGCTTGAACGCCTGGTCGCCCGCCAGGGTCGCGCCGCCGGAGCGCTTGGTGTCCGCGACGGCGGTGTCGAAGATCGTGGTGCCGGTGCGCAGCGTCTGGAGGAAGGAGTCCTCCTCCGCGTCGATGACGGTGTGGATGTTCGCGGCGGTGCGCACCAGCTCCGGGTACTGCTCGCCCATCGCCTGGATCGCGACGGCCGACAGCTCGTGCATGAGCCCGGCGTCCTGCCCGCCGAGCAGGCGCAGGTTGCGGATGGAGCGGCGCAGGATGCGGCGCAGCACGTAGCCGCGGCCCTCGTTGCCGGGGCGGATGCCGTCGGCGACCATCATCGTGCCGCTGCGGACGTGGTCGGCGACGACGCGCAGCGACACGTCCGCGCGGTGGTCGCGGCCGTAGGCGGTGCCGGTCAGCCCGGCGGCGCGGTCGAGGACCCGCCAGAGGGTGTCGGTCTCGTAGATGTTGTCGACGCCCTGCAGGATCGCCGCCATGCGCTCCAGGCCCATGCCGGTGTCGATGTTCTTGGCCGGCAGGTCGCCGAGGATCGGGAAGTCGGTCTTGCTCTCCCCGGGGCCCCGCTCGAACTGCATGAAGACGAGGTTCCAGACCTCCAGGTAGCGGTCCTCGTCGGCGACGGGACCGCCCTCGCGGCCGTACTCGGGGCCGCGGTCGTAGTAGATCTCCGAGCAGGGGCCGCACGGGCCGGGCACGCCCATCGACCAGAAGTTGTCCTCCATTCCGCGCCGCTGGATGCGGTCGAGGGGGACGCCGACCTTGTCGTGCCAGATGTTCTGGGCCTCGTCGTCGTCCTTGAAGACGGTGACCCACAACCGGTCCTCGGGGAACCCGAAGCCGCCCTCGTCCCGCGACCGGGTCAGCAGCTCCCAGGCGAACGGGATCGCCTGCTCCTTGAAGTAGTCGCCGATGGAGAAGTTGCCCAGCATCTGGAAGAAGGTGGCGTGCCGCGTGGTCTTGCCGACCTCCTCGATGTCGGGCGTGCGCACGCATTTCTGCGCGCTCGTCATCCGCTGGGACGGCGGGGTGCGCTGGCCGAGGAAGTACGGCTTGAAGGGGACCATGCCGGCGTTGACCAGAAGCAGGGTCGGGTCCTCGGCGACCAGGCTGGCCGAGGGCACCACCGTGTGCCCGCGCTCCTCGAAGAACCCGAGGAAGCGGCGTGCGACCTCTGCCGACTCCATATCAGTGGCCATCCTTGTCGTTCTCGATGATCGTGTATCTCGCCTTGAGCACGCGGCGGGCCGGCGGCCCCCCGTCCGGCGGGGCCTGGTCCATGCGGACGGCCTCGCGCAGCTCCTCCTCACGGGCCCGCATCTCGGTACGGACGTCGGAGGCGAAAAGCCTCAACCGCTCGCCGGCGCCCTGCCCGGTCGACACCGCCCGCGCCGCGACGCTCTCGGGCGACAGGGCGCGCGCGAAGCGCTCCACGCGCCGCTTGACGCGGTGCGTGGCGTAGACGCCTGCGCCGGCGCCGACCGAGAGCCAGAACAGCCGCCTCATCTGCGCCCCCTGCCCGGGGAGCGGGCCGGCAGCTCCGGACGTCCGGACGCGGCGCGCTCCTCCCCGTCGCGGTTGCCGAGGGCCTTGCGGACGCCGTAGGAGAAGGCGGCGGCCTTCACCAGCGGCCCGCCGACCACCGAGGTCATCACGGTGGTGACGGCCGAGACGTTCTGGGTGACGCCGGCGACCTGCTTGGTGATGACGTCGGTCCGGCCGAGCTGCTCGTTGGCGCGCTTCACCGTCCGGGTCATGTCGTCCATCAGCGGGCCGGCCTGCTCGCCGATGTCGTGGACGAGATCGCTGGCCTCGCCGAGGAGCTTGGAGAGCTTCAGCAGGGTGAGCGCGATGAACGAGACGAGCACCGCCCAGAACACGGCCACGATGAGGCCTGCTAGCTGTCCACCAGTAAGCATCAGGGCTTTCCGTTCGCGTGAGGCCGGCACGGGGCCGGGCATGGCCTGACAGACCTTACCGGTCCACCGCGCCGCTTGGCGGGAGCACCGGGCGGCGAAGAACGATCATCGCCGGTCCGCGGCGCCGCGCAGGACGGAGCGGATCCGCGCGAGCACCTCGGTGAACCGGGCTTCCGCGCCGTGCCTGGTCGGGCGATAGTACTCCCGTCCGTCGACCGCGTCGGGCGCGTACTGCTGGCGGACCACGCCGCCGGGGTGGTCGTGCGCGTACTTGTAGCCCTGCCCGTGCCCGATCTTCGCGGCGCCCTTGTAGTGGGCGTCGCGCAGGTGCCCCGGGACGGGCCCGGCGAGCCCCTTGCGGACGTCGCCGAGCGCGCCGTCCACCGCCGTGATCACCGCGTTGGACTTCGGCGCGAGGGAGAGGTGGATCACCGCCTGGGCCAGGTTGATGCGGGCCTCGGGCAGGCCGACGAACTCCACCGCCTGCGCGGCGGCGACCGCGGTCTGCAGGGCGGTCGGGTCGGCCATGCCGACGTCCTCGCTGGCGTGCACGATCAGCCGCCGGGCGATGAACCGGGCGTCCTCGCCGGCCTCGATCATGCGGGCGAGGTAGTGCAGCGCCGCGTCGACGTCGCTGCCGCGGATGCTCTTGATGAACGCGCTGATGACGTCGTAGTGCTGGTCGCCCTCGCGGTCGTAGCGGACGGCGGCCCGGTCGACGGCCTTCTCCAGCACGTCCGCGTCGATCGCGCCGCCGTCGTCGACGACGAGCGCGGCGGCCTCCAGGTAGGTGAGGGTGCGGCGGGCGTCGCCCCCGGCCAGCCGGACGAGGTGGTCCTCCGCGGCCGGGTCGAGGGTGACCGCCCCGTTCAGCCCGCGCTCCTCGGCGAGGGCGCGGCGGATCACCTCGCGCAGGTCGTCCTCGCCGAGCGGCTCCAGGGTGAGCAGCAGGGAGCGCGACAGCAGCGGGCTGATGACGGAGAAGAACGGGTTCTCGGTGGTGGCGCCGATGAAGGACACCCAGCGGTTCTCCACGGCGGGCAGGAGGGCGTCCTGCTGGGCCTTGTTGAAGCGGTGCACCTCGTCGACGAACAGGACCGTCTGCCGACCCGTCATGCCGAGCTCGCGGCGCGCCAGGTCGATCTCGGCGCGGACGCGCTTGACGCCGTCGCTGACCGCGGAGACCTCCACGAAGCGGCGGGAGGTGACGTGGCTGACGACGGTGGCGAGGGTGGTCTTGCCCGTGCCGGGCGGGCCCCACAGCACGAGCGACATGGGCACGTCACGGTCGACGAGCTGCCGGATCGGCGTGCCCGGGCCGAGCAGGTGGCCCTGCCCGACGACCTCGTCAAGGGCGCGGGGCCGCATCCGGACGGCGAGGGGCTGCTCCGCGCCGCCCCGGGCCGGCGCCATCGGCGGCGAGGCCCGCACGTCCGCCGAGACCGCCCCGTCCCGCTCCGGAGCGTCGAAAAGGCCCTCCGGCTCGCCCGATTCCGCCCTGCTGGTCACGCTCCGACACTATCTCGCGGCGCGGACAGTCCCGGACTGTCCCGCAGGTCCACGGCGGGCGGCCGCGTGGTTCCCCGACATGCGGCGGGCGGGAACCCGGAGGGCGGCTGCGGCGTTGGAACAGCCCGGAAGACGCGATCAGGAGCGTGACGGTGTCCGGTACGGCCCCCCGTCGACGCCACGGGCTGGCAGGGCTGCTCGTGGCGCTCTTCGCCGTGGGCGGGCTGGTGTTCAGCTACGGGCTGGGCCACGCTCCCCCGCCGCGCGTGTGCACCCAGCACGCCGTGAGCGTTCCCGTCGGCGCCCTCTCGGCGTCCACCGGCCACGAGCAGCCGGGCGCCGGGGCCGGGACGCTCCACGGCCCTCACGGCCCCGCAGAGGGCGTGTCGGCCGTCTCCCCGCTGAGGCTGCCCGCGCGCGCCCCCATGGACGTGTGCCTGTGCCTGGCCGTCCTGTTCACCCTGGTCCTGCTGGGCCTGGCCGCCGTGCTGCGCCGGCCTGTCTCCCGCCTGCCCGCGCGCATCGGCTGGGCATTCGCCCCGCTGCCCTGCGCCCGGCTCGTCCCCGCGTCGCAGCCCTCCCTCCAGGTCCTCCGGCTGTAGACGGACCGGCCCTTCGGCCGTTCGCCCGCCCGCATCGTGCCTTCGCCGATGCGGCGCGGCCCTGTCCGTTCTGACCTACAGCACCCCTGAGAGGACGCCCGCATGTCCAAGAGCGCCCGTAACAAGAACGCGCGTCACCAGAACGCGCGCGGCAAGACCGCCACGAAGAACGCACTGACGCAGCGCGAGGTCCCGTGGGGAGGCATCGTGTTCTTCGCGGTGATCGGCCTGGTGGCGGTCGTCGCCATCGGTTTCACGTTCATGCAGACCAGGTCGTCGTCCGCCGACGGCTCCTCCTCCATCCGCGGCCTGGTGACCAAGGGCGGGCTCGGCCGGGGCCACGTCGGCGGCAGCGTCAAGTACGACACCGCTCCGCCCATGGGCGGCGACCACAACCCCGTCTGGCAGAACTGCGACGGCCGCGTCTACGAGACGCCGCTGCTGAACGAGCACGCCGTCCACTCGCTGGAGCACGGCGCCGTCTGGATCACCTACCGGCCCGGCCTCCCCGCGGACCAGCTCGACGCGCTCAAGGGGAAGGTCTCCGCGACCGACTACACGCTGCTCAGCCCCTACCCGGACCAGGACTCGCCGGTCACGCTCACCGCGTGGGGCAGGCAGGTGAAGCTCCAGCAGGCCACCGACACCCGGGTGGACCAGTTCCTGCGGGCCTTCGTGAAGGGCCCGCAGACCCCCGAGCCGGGCGCGGCCTGCTCCGGCGGCAAGGACGCCCCGTGAGCGAGGCCCCCGCGGCGCCGCGGGGGCGGCGTGTCACCGTCGTTCTCGCGGCCCTGGTGCTGCTCACGGGCGCCGTCCTGGTCGCGCTCGCCGTCTTCCGTTCGGAGCGGCCCGGCACGGACGGCCCCGAAGCCGGGTTCGCCCGCGACATGAGCGTGCACCACGCGCAGGCGGTGCGGATGTCGTTCATCGTCAGGGACCGCACGGACGATCCCGAGACCCGGCTGCTGGCCTACGACATCATCAACCCCCAGTCCGCCCAGATCGGCATGATGACGGCCTGGCTGGACGAGTGGGGCGTGCCCAAGGCCGACCCGTCCGGCCGCATGCGCTGGATGTCCGGGCACGGCGGCCACCGGGGCGGCGCGGCCGCCATGCCGGGCATGGCGACCCGCGGACAGCTCGCCGACCTGGAGAAGGCGTCCGGCCGCGCCGCCGAAGTGCTGTTCCTGAAGCTGATGGTCGCGCACCACCGCGGCGGCGCGGGCATGGCGCGGGCGGTGCTGGAGCGCACCGGGCACGACCGGGTGCGGCGGCTGGCCCGCACGATGGCGGAAGGGCAGCAGGCGGAGATCACGCAGATGAACGCGATGCTCCGGCAGCGCGGCTCCCCCGCCGCGTGAGCCGGGACCCGCGACCTTCGCGATAGCGCTTGACAGGGCCGCCGGATCGCGCGTCACTGACCACCATGGCTCACAACCTCAGCGGCTACCACCGGGCCCTCGACCTCTTCGAGGGCCTGGTGGCCGGCGTCGCCCGCGACGGGTGGGACGTGCCCTCGCCCTGCGCGGGGTGGACCGCCCGGGACGTCGCCGGCCACGTGACCGGCGGCCAGTTCCTGGTCCGGGCGCTGGCCTCGGGAGAGCCCGAGCCCGACGTCAACACCGACCCCGCGCGGTTCGTCGCGGGCGACGTCCTGATGAGCTGGCGGGCGGCCCGCAAGGAGTGCGCGGCGGCCCTCACCCCCGACGCGCTCGGCCGCCCCATCCCGTTCGACGGGCTGGGCGAGCTGCCGCTGGGCGACTTCCTGGAGGGCTACATCCTGGAGCCGCTGGTGCACGCCTGGGACCTGGCCCGGGCGACGGGCCAGCCGTCGCGCCTCGACCCGGACCTCGTCCACCACGCGTTCGCCACGGCCCAGGTGGTCGCCGCCTCGCTGCGGAGCGAAGGACACCTGGCACCGCCCCTGCCCGCCCCGCGCGGGGCGGACGAGCAGACGCGCATGCTCGCCTTCCTGGGCCGCACGGCCTAGGAAGGCGGCGAGGGGCTCAGGAGAACTCGGCGAGGGTGCGCTCGGCCTCTTCGAGCCAGGCGCGGCGGGCGCTGAGGGCCTCCTCGGCCTCCTTGACGTCCTTCTGGCGGCCGGCCTCGCGGGCCTTGCCGAGCCGCTTCTCCAGCTGCTCGATGGAGCTGCGCAGCTGGCCCACCGTGGCCTCGGCGCGGGCGCGGGCCTCGGGGTTGGTGCGGCGCCACTCGTTCTCCTCGGCGGAGCGGACGGCCTCCTCGATCTTGCGGAGCCGCCCCTCCAGCCGGTCGCGCTGGTCGCGCGGCACCATCCCGGCGGCCTCCCAGCGCTCCTGGACCGCGCGCAGGGACTGGCGGGCCTGCCGGACGTCCCGCACCGGCAGCAGCCGCTCGGCCTCGGCGAGGATCTTCTCCTTCTCCTCGGCGTTGCCGCGGAACTCGGCGTCGCGCTCGGCGAACGCCGCGCCGCGGGCCTGGAAGAAGGTGTCCTGGGCGCCCTTGAAGCGGGCCCACAGGTCCTCCTCGGCGTCCCGGGAGGCGCGCCCGGCAAGCTTCCAGCGGCGCATCAGGTCGCGGTAGGCGGCGGCCGTGTCGCCCCAGTCGGTGGAGCCCGACATCGCCTCGGCCTCGGCGACGAGGCGCTCCTTCTCCCGCCGGGCCTCCTCGCGCTGGTCGTCGAGGGTGGCGAAGTAGGCCTTGCGGCGCTTGGTGAAGGCGTTGCGGGCGGCCGACAGCCGCTTCCACAGCGCGGTCTCGGTGGGGCGGTCGATGCGGTCGGCGGCCTTCCACTCCTCGACCAGCAGGCGCAGGCGCTCGCCGCCGTTCTTCCAGTGCGTCTCCTCGACCGCGATGCGCTCGGCCTCGGCGACGATCCGCTCCTTGACCTCGCGGGCCTCGTGCCGGTGCTGCTCGCGCTGGGCCTTGACCTCCTCGCGGCGCCTCCCGACCTGCTGCGACAGGCCCTCCAGGCGGCGCAGGAGGGCGTCGAGGTCGCCGACGGCGTGCGCCTCGGAGACGGCCTCGCGCAGCCGGTCGATGCCCTGCTGGGCCTGGGCCGGCTGCAAGTCGGTGGTGCGGACCCGCTGTTCGAGCAGGCCGATCTCGGTGGCGAGCGCGTCGTACTTGCGCTTGAAGTAGGACAGGGCCTCTTCGGGCGCGCCGGCCTGCCAGGAGCCGACGACCCGCTCGCCGTCGGCCGTCCTGACATAGACGGTGCCGTCCTCGTCCACCCGGCCCCAGGGATCGGTCGCGCTGGACACCCTTGCCTCCTGAATCGCGGGTCCGGACGCGCTCACGGCGACCGGACCCTCCACACCTTAGTATCCCGTTCGCCTATTTCCCGGCGATCGTGACGTCCTGGATCTCTACCTTCTTCTTGGGCTTGCCGTCGCCCTTGGGGTCCGAACCCGCGTCGGCGATCTTCTTCAGCACGTCCAGCCCCTTGGTGATCTTCCCGAACACCGTGTAGTCCGGCGGGAGCTGCGAGTCCTTGTAGACCATGAAGAACTGGCTGCCGTTGGAGTCCGGGAGGCTGCTGTGCGCCATGGCGAGCGTGCCCTCGGTGTACATGGCGCCGTTGGTGTTCTCGTTGGCGAACTGGTAGCCCGGGCCGCCGGTGCCCTTCGCGGTCGGGTCGCCGCACTGCAGGACGTTGAGCCCGCCGCTCGTCAGCCGGTGGCACGAGGTCTTGTCGAAGAAGTTCTTCTGCGCCAGGTACGTGAAGGAGTTGACCGTGCACGGGGCCTTGCCGCCGTACAGCTGCACCTCCACGTCGCCCTGGTTGGTCTTCATCGTCGTCTGGACGACGTCCGTGTAGGCGGGCTTGCCCGGAGGGGTGCCGACACCCTTGGGCGCACCGTCCTGCTGGGCCGCCTTGTAGGTGCACCGCGGCCCGGCCGCGGTGGACTCGTCGTCCTTGGTGAGCACCATGAACGCGGCGCCGCCGACGACGATGACCGCCACCACCGCCGCGGCGGAGATGATCTTGAGTCGGCGCGCCCGCGCCGCCTCCTGCGCCTGCCGCTGCTGCTGGCGCTCGTAGCGCTGCCGCGCGAGCTGCTTCTTGCGGTCCTTCGCCGCCACGTGCCTCGCCTCTCCGGTGTGATCAGGTGAACGTGCAGCGCATAGTAGCGGTACCCGGGAGTAAAAGCGTCTCCGCGTTCAGGGAGCGCCGTCCCGCCCGGCCGCGGCCCCGGCGGGCCGCGCCCCGCGACACGTCGGCCGCGCCAACTCGTTCGCGGTGGCCGTGGCCGCGCCGGTACCCTCGAACACGCCCACCCGAGATGGTTCTAAGGAAGGACGACCGTGCTCGTCGCCGGGTTCCCCGCTGGATCGTTCGCCGCGAACTGCTATGTCGTGGCGCCCGCCGCCGGTGAGGAGTGCGTGATCATCGATCCCGGGCAGGACGCCGAGGCCGGGATCGAGGAACTCCTGCGCGAGCACCGGCTGAAGCCGGTCGCGGTGCTGCTGACGCACGGCCATCTCGACCACGTCTGGTCGGTGGCCCCGGTCTGCGGCGCCAAGGACGTCCCGGCCTACGTCCATCCCGACGACCGCGACCTGCTGACCGATCCGGCCAAGGGCCTATCCCTGGGCGTCGGGCAGCAGCTGTTCGGGGGCCTGGAGCTGTCCGAGCCCGACGACGTGCGCGAACTGCCCGACGGGGCGGTGCTGGAGCTGGCCGGGCTGAGCTTCACCGTCGACCACGCCCCGGGCCATACGCCCGGGTCGGTGACGTTCCGGACGCCGAAGGCCCAGCAGATCCCGGACGTGATGTTCACCGGCGACCTGCTGTTCGCCGGCTCCATCGGGCGCACCGACCTGCCGGGCGGATCGTACGAGCAGATCCTCGCCAGCCTGTCCCGGGTGTGCCTCACGATGCCCGACGAGACGGCCGTCCTGCCCGGCCACGGCGACCAGACCACAATCGGCCGCGAGCGTGTGACCAATCCGTTCCTTTCGGAGTTGGTACCCGCGGACGGACCTGACAAGGGATTCTGATCTAAAAGACCATGAGTTCGAGTTTCCGGGCCCCGAAGGGGGTCAGCGAATACGTCCCGCCGCGCGCGGACCTCTTCTACGCCATCCGGGAGGCCTTCGCCGAGCAGGCGAGGCTGGCCGGTTACGGCTACCTGGAACTGGCGGTGTTCGAGGACACCAACCTGTTCCGGCGCGGCGTCGGCGAGTCCACCGACGTGGTGTCCAAGGAGATGTACACCTTCGAGGACAGGGGCGGCAGGTCCCTGACGCTGCGCCCCGAGTTCACCGCGTCGGTGCTGCGCTCCGTCCTGGAGAACAACCTGCACAAGGGCTCGCTGCCGGTGAAGGTGTGGACCACCGGGCCCGCGTTCCGGGCCGAGCGCCCGCAGCAGGGCCGCTACCGGCAGTTCTACCAGCTCGACCTGGAGGCGATCGGCAGCGAGGACCCGCAGGTCGACGCCGAGACGATCGCGATCGCGTGGAACTGGTACCGGTCCCTCGGCCTGACCCGGGTGCGGCTGCTGCTGAACTCGCTCGGCTGCAAGGAGTGCCGCCCCGCCTACCGGGCCCTGCTGCAGGACTTCCTGCGCGGCCTGGACCTGGACGACGACACCCGCGCCCGCGTCGAGATCAACCCGCTGCGGGTGCTGGACGACAAGCGCCCGAAGGTCCGCGAGCAGCTCGCGGGCGCCCCGCTGATGGCCGACCACCTGTGCCCGGCGTGCAAGGCGCACCACGACCGCGTCCGGGAACTGCTCGCCGACCTCGGCATCGCGTGGGAGGACACCCCCACCCTCGTCCGGGGCCTGGACTACTACACCCGCACGACCTACGAGTTCGACCACCCGCTGCTCGGCGCCCAGTCCGGCATCGGCGGCGGCGGCCGCTACGACGGGCTGTCGGAGGACATCGGCGGCCCCCCGCTGCCGGGAATCGGGTTCGGGCTCGGCCTGGACCGGACGGTCCTCGCGCTGGAGGCCGAGTCGTCGGACGGGCAGGGCCCCGCCTTCGCCGCCGAGCCGCGCTGCGAGGCGTTCGGCGTGGCGCTCGGCGACACCGCCGAGCGGCGCATGTTCGCGCTCGTCGACGAGCTGCGCCGCGCCGGGATCGCGGCCGACATGGCGTTCGGCGGCAAGAGGCTGAAGGGCGCCATGAAGGACGCGGACCGCTCGGGCGCCCGGTACGCCGTGATCCTCGGGGAGCGAGATATCGCGGACGGCGTCGCCCAGGTCAAGGACCTGGCCGAGGGCGAGCAGACCGCCGTCCCGCTCACCGACCTCACCACGACGTTGAAGGAAAGGCTCTCGAAATGATCCGCACCCATGAGGCGGGCACGCTCCGCAAGGAGCACGCCGGGCAGCAGGTAACGCTGGCCGGCTGGGTCGGCCGCCGCCGCGACCACGGCGGCGTCACGTTCATCGACCTGCGCGACGCGTCCGGCACCGCGCAGGTCGTCTTCCGCGAGGAGGACACCGCGCACGACCTGCGCGCCGAGTACTGCGTCAAGGTCGTCGGCGAGGTCCGCGTCCGGCCGGAGGGCAACGAGAACCCCGAGCTCCCCACCGGCGGCGTCGAGGTCGCCGCCGCCCGCATCGAGGTGCTCTCCGACGCGGCGCCGCTGCCGTTCCCCATCGAGGGCGACGTCAACGTCAACGAGGAGATCCGCCTCAAGTACCGCTACCTCGACCTGCGCCGCGAGAGCGTCGCGCGGGCGATGAAGGTCCGCTCGGAGGCCTCGTTCCTGACGCACGAGGTGATGCGCGAGCACGGGTTCGTGAACGTGGAGACGCCCACCCTCACCCGGTCCACCCCCGAGGGCGCCCGCGACTTCCTCGTCCCCGTCCGGCTCCAGCCGGGCCACTGGTACGCGCTCCCCCAGTCGCCGCAGCTGTTCAAGCAGCTCCTCATGGTCGGCGGCCTCGAACGCTACTACCAGATCGCCCGCTGCTACCGCGACGAGGACTTCCGCGCCGACCGGCAGCCCGAGTTCACCCAGATCGACATCGAGATGTCCTTCGTCGACCAGGACGACGTCCTGACGGTCGGCGAGGACCTCGTGGCGCGCCTGTGGAAGGAGATCGCCGGGTACGAGATCCCCCGCCCGATCCCCCACATCACCTACGCCGACGCGCTGGCCCGCTACGGCTCCGACAAGCCCGACCTGCGGTTCGGCAACGAGCTGACCGACATGACCGAGTACTTCGCCGACACGTCCTTCCGCGTGTTCCAGGCCCCCTACGTCGGCGCGGTCGTCATGCCCGGCGGCGCGTCCCAGACCCGCAAGGAACTGGACGGCTGGCAGGACTGGGCGAAGGCACGCGGCGCCCGCGGCCTCGCCTACGTGCTCGTCCAGGAAGACGGCACCCTCGGCGGCCCGGTCGCCAAGAACCTCTCCGACACCGAGAAGGCGGGTCTCGCCGCCAAGACCGGCGCCTCCCCCGGCGACGCGGTCTTCTTCGGCGCCGGCAAGCGGCACTCCACGCAGGAGCTCCTCGGCGCGGCCCGCCTGGAGATCGGCCGCCGCCGCGGCCTGATCGACGAGTCCGCCTGGAAGTTCGTCTGGGTCGTGGACGCGCCGATCTTCGAGCCCGTCGAGGACGACAAGGGCGAGCAGATCGGCTGGACGTCGGTGCACCACCCGTTCACCGCGCCCAAGCCCGAGTACGCCGACACCTTCCACGACGACCCGGGCACCGCCCTCGCCGACGCCTACGACCTCGTCCTGAACGGGAACGAGATCGGCGGCGGCTCCATCCGTATCCACCGCGCCGAGATGCAGCAGCGCGTCTTCGACGTGCTGGGCCTGTCCAAGCAGGAGGCGGAGTCGAAGTTCGGCTTCCTGCTGGAGGCGTTCAAGTTCGGCCCGCCCCCGCACGGCGGCATCGCGTTCGGCTGGGACCGGGTGGTCATGCTCCTCGCCCGCCAGGAGTCGATCCGCGACGTGATCGCCTTCCCGAAGGCCGCCTCCGGCCACGACCCCCTGACCGCCGCGCCGACCCCCATCACCCCGGAGCAGCGCGCGGAGGCCGGGGTCGACTTCGTCCCCGAGGACGAGCCCGCCGAGAACTGACCCGTACGCGAAGGGGCGGCCGCAGGCGCGGCCGCCCCTTCGCGTGTACGGGCCTCTTACTTGGTGGCGCCGCTGGTCACCCGGTAGACGTCGTAGACGCCGTCGATGGAGCGGACGGCCTTCAACACGTGGCCGAGATGCTTCGGGTCGCCCATCTCGAAGGTGAAACGGCTGACGGCGACGCGGTCGCGGGTCGTGGTGACCGACGCCGACAGGATGTTGACGTGCTGGTCGGACAGGACGCGGGTCACGTCCGACAGCAGGCGGGGCCGGTCGAGCGCCTCCACCTGGATCGCGACGAGGAACACCGAGTCCTCGCCCGGGGACCACTTGACGTCGATCAGGCGGTCGGGCTGCGCCCGCAGGCTCTCGACGTTCGCGCAGTCGGAGCGGTGGACGGAGACGCCGTGGCCGCGGGTCACGAAGCCGACGATGTCGTCGCCGGGCACCGGGGTGCAGCAGCGCGACAGCCTGACCCACACGTCCGGGTCGTCGGCGACGACGACGCCCGGATCGCCGGCGGGGCGGCTGCGCTTGCGGCGCGTCGGCAGCGCGATCTCGGCGAGGTCCTCTTCGGCGCTCTCCACGCCGCCGAGGGCGTCGACCAGGCGCTGCACGACGTGCTGCGCGGAGACCTGGCTCTCGCCCACGGCCGCGTACAGGGACGACACGTCCGGGTAGCGCATGTCGCGGGCGAGGGCGAGGAGGGCCTCGCCGGACATCATCCGCTGCAGCGGCATGTTCTGCTTGCGCATCGCGCGGGCGATGGCGTCCTTGCCGGACTCGATCGCGGTGTCGCGGCGCTCCTTGGAGAACCAGTGCTTGATCTTGTTGCGGGCGCGGGCGCTCTTGACGAAGCCGAGCCAGTCGCGGCTCGGGCCCGCGTCCTGCGACTTGGAGGTGAAGACCTCGACGGTGTCGCCGTTGTCGAGGGTCGATTCGAGGGGGACGAGACGGCCGTTGACACGGGCGCCGATACATCGGTGCCCGACCTCGGTGTGGATCGCGTACGCGAAGTCGACGGGGGTGGCGCCCTGCGGCAGCGCGATCACGTCGCCCTTGGGCGTGAACACGAAGACCTCGGAGACCGACAGGTCGAAGCGCAGCGACTCCAGGAACTCGGCCGGGTCGGCGGTCTCCTTCTGCCAGTCGAGGAGCTGGCGCAGCCACTGCATGTCACCGGCCTTGCGGCCGCCGACCGTCTCCTCCTTGTACTTCCAGTGCGCGGCGACGCCGTACTCGGCGCGGCGGTGCATGCCCCAGGTGCGGATCTGCAGCTCGACGGGCTTGCCCTCCGGGCCGATCACCGTCGTGTGCAGCGACTGGTACATGTTGAACTTCGGCATCGCGATGTAGTCCTTGAACCGGCCGGGGACCGGGTTCCATCGCGCGTGGATCGAGCCGAGGGCGGCGTAGCAGTCGCGGACGCTGTCGACGAGGACCCGGATGCCGACCAGGTCGTAGATGTCGTCGAAGCTGACGTCCCGCGCGATCATCTTCTGGTAGATCGAGTAGTAGTGCTTCGGCCGGCCCGTCACGGTGGCCTTGATCCGGGCCTCGCGCAGGTCGGTGGAGACGTTCTCGATCACTTCCTGCAGGTAGACGTCGCGGCGCGGGGCGCGCTCGGACACCAGGCGGGCGATCTCGTCGAACCGCTTGGGGTACAGCGTGGCGAACGCGAGGTCCTCCAGCTCCCACTTGAGCGTGTTCATCCCGAGGCGGTGCGCGAGCGGCGCGAACACCTCCAGGGTCTCGCGGGCCTTCTTCTCCTGCTTGTGCCGCGGCATGTAGCGCAGCGTGCGCATGTTGTGCAGCCGGTCGCCGAGCTTGATCACCAGGACGCGGATGTCGCGGGACATCGCCACGACCATCTTGCGGACGGTCTCGGCCTCCGCGGCCTCCCCGTACTTGACCTTGTCGAGCTTGGTGACCCCGTCGACCAGGGCGGCGATCTCGTCGCCGAACTCGGCGCTGAGCTGGTCGAGGGTGTAGGGGGTGTCCTCGACGGTGTCGTGCAGCAGCGCCGCGCAGAGCGTCTCGGTGTTCATGCCGAGCTCGGCGAGGATGGTGGCGACCGCGAGCGGATGGGTGATGTACGGGTCGCCGCTCTTGCGCTTCTGGTGCCGGTGGTAGTGCGCGGCCACGTCGTAGGCGCGCTCGATGAGCCGGAGGTCCGCCTTCGGATGCGTGTTGCGGACCGTCTTGATCAGTGGTTCGAGTACCGGGTTCATAGCGGGGCCGCGCTGGGCGCCCAACCTGGCGAGCCTACGGCGCACCCGGGCGGCGGACGGCGGGATCGTGGCCGGCGTGGGCCTGGACGGGACGGCGGGCCCGGACGCGTCATCGCCGTCCGGGGTGGCGCCAGGGCCTGGAGCTGGGGGGGCATCGGATCTCGACGAGGGCTGGACGGGCGGGGCGGACGCGGGCGTCCGCGCGGCGGGCTCGTCGGGCTCGGGCGGCCGGACGTCGGGCGGTGGTGGCGCGCGCCGTTGCTCGGCGGCGGTGTTCACCGCGTCTGTCGATACCACCTCACCTGGCACCCAGCCTCCCTAGTCCACCCCGGGCGCCGCACCCGCCGTCGCGCGGGCCGCGCCCGTTCCCACCGGACCCTGATGGCGTCAGTGTATCCGGCCCTATTTCGTACTAGACCGTAACCAGGGAATGAACGTCCAGATTCCCCAGCTTGTCGCGTCCGTGCAGGAACGACAGCTCAAGGAGGACCGACAGTCCGACGACCTCGCCGCCGCCCCGCCGGACGAGTTCGGCGGTGGCCCTGGCCGTGCCTCCGGTGGCCAGGACGTCGTCGACGATCAGTACCCGGTCGCCGGGTTCGAAGGCGTCGAGATGGATCTCGATCGTCTCGCTCCCGTACTCGAGATCATAGGTCTCCGCGTCCGTCGCCGAGGGCAGTTTCCCCTTCTTGCGCACCGGGACGAAGCCCGCCCCGAAGTGGTAGGCGACGGGCGCGGCGAGGATGAACCCGCGGGCCTCGATACCGACGATCTTGTCGATGGTGCCGCGGCCGTGGTGGTTGACCACCGCGTCGACCACCCCGGCGAACGCCACATGGTCGGCCAGCAGAGGGGTGATGTCCTTGAACATCACCCCCTGCTTGGGATAGTCGGGGATGTCGCGGATCCGCTCCTGGATCAGCTTGCCGAGGTCCACTCCGTCCCCGCCCTACTTGCCGCCGCGGCGCTGCTGCCGCGACCCGCGCTTCGGCTGCTGCCGCGACCCGCTCTGCACGACCTTCCGCACGGTGACCGTGCTGCGGACGTCGGAAACGTCCTGGTCGGCGCGCTCGCCCGCGTCGTCGTCGGACGGGGCGTCCTCCGCCGAGGCGGCGGAGGCACCGGCTCCGGCCTTGACCTTGGTCTTGGCCGCGCGCTTGGTGCTCTGCTCGCGCCGGGCGATGTTCTCCCGGATCTGCTTGTACTTCGGCTCGCGCTCCTTGAACTGGACGAGCAGCGGCGTCGCCACGCAGATCGAGGAGTACGTGCCGACGATCATGCCGACGAACAGGGCGAGCGACAGGTCCTTCAGCGTGCCGGCGCCGAACAGCGTCGTCCCGATGAACAGGATCGCGCCGACCGGCAGGATCGCCACCAGGGAGGTGTTGAGCGAGCGGACCAGGGTGCTGCTGAGCGCCTGGTTGGCGGCCTCGCTGTAGGTCGTCCTGGAGGTCGGGCCGAGCGGCTTGGTGACCTCCTTGATCATGTCGAAGACGACGACCGCGTCGTACAGCGAGTAGCCGAGGATCGTCAGGAAGCCGAGCAGCGTGGCCGGGGTCACCTCGAAGCCCGACCAGGCGTAGATGCCCGCCGTGATCACCAGGTCGTGGACGAGCGCGACCACCGCGGCCACGGCCATCCGCCACTCGAACGCCACCGACAGGTAGACGATGATCAAGATCATGAAGACGAGCAGCGCCTGCCACGCCTTCTTCTGGATCTCACCGCCCCACGAGGCGCCGACGACCTGGGTGCTGACCTTGTCGGCCGGGACGGTCAGCTCCTTGGAGACGCTCGTCTTGACCTCGGTGACCCGGTCGGAGGACAGGCTCTCGGTCGTGACCCGCCAGTCGCCGCCCGCCTTCTGCACGATCACCTGGTGGGCGCCGCCGTCGCCGACGGCGCTGCGCACCTGCTCGATCGACGCGCTCGGCGCCTTGAAGGTGAAGACGGAGCCGCCCTTGAACTCCACGCCGAAGTTGAGGCCCTGCACCAGCAGGCCCGCGATCGACAGCGCCAGCAGCAGCCCGGAGATCGTGTACCAGATCTTCGGCCGGCCGACGATGTCCGCGCTGATCTCGCCCCGGTAGATCCGGGAGATGGCCGCACGCGTTCCCATGCTCAGGCCTCCTGGCTCGTCGTGCGGGCGGCTGGGGCGGAGGTGTCCTGCGCCTTGTGCAGGCGCCTCGGATCGAGGCCGGACATCGGATGCCCGCGCCCGAAGAAGTTCGTGCGCGCCAGCAGCGCGACCAACGGCTTGGTGAAGAAGAACACCACGATGACGTCGATGAGCGTCGTGAGGCCCATCGCGAACGCGAACCCGGCGACGCCGCCGACCGCGAGGAAGTACAGCACCAGCGCCGCGAGGAAGGTGACGGCGTCGGCGACGAGGATGGTGCGCCGCGCCCGCTTCCAGGCGTTCTCCACCGACGAGCGCAGCTTGCGCCCGGCCCGCAGCTCGTCCCTCAGCCGCTCGAAGTAGACGATGAACGAGTCGGCCGTGATGCCGATGGACACGATCAGGCCGATGATGTGCGGCAGGGAGAGCCGGAAGCCCATCCCCTCACCGAGGATCACCACCGCCTCGTAGGTGATGACCGACGCCACGACCAGGCTGGACACCGCCACCAGGCCGAGGCCCCGGTAGTAGAACAGGCAGTAGAGCACCACCAGGCCGAGCCCGATCGCGCCGGCGATCAGCCCGCCGGTCAGCTGGTCGGAGCCCAGCGTGGACGACACCTCGTCGATGGAGCTCTGCTTGAACTCCAGCGGCAGCGCCCCGTACTTGAGCACGTTGGCGAGGTCGGTGGCGTACTGCTGGTTGAAGCTGTCGGGCGGGCCGTCGATGCTGGCCGTGCCGCCCGTGATGGCGCCCTCGCGGATGCTCGGCGCGGAGACGACCTGCCCGTCGAGGACGATCGCGACCTGCGCCTGCGGGGAGGACGGGTTCTGCTGGTAGGCCTGGGACGCGGCGGTGGTGACCTCGCCGAACTGGCGGGCGCCCGTGCCGTCGAACTTCAGCGAGACCGACCAGCTGGCCTGGCCCTGCTGGGCGTTCGGCGGCATCGCGCTCGCCGAGGAGACGTTCTCGCCCAGCACCCGGACCGGGCCGAGGATGTACTTGGCGGCCTGGCCGCTCTCCTCGTCCTGGTCGCAGGCGGCGACGAACTTGCGGTTCGGGTCGTTGGAGCCCGGGGCCCGCCGGTCGCCGCTGTAGCAGTTCAGCGCCTCGAACTGGCTGATCACGGCTTTGTCGGTGACGCCCGGGTAGTCCTGCGCGGGGGCCGTGGGCTGCCCGGACGGCTGGCCCAGCGGCGACGACGCCGACGGTGCGGGCGACGCGGCGGCGGAACCGGACGGCTTGGGCGTCGGGGCCGCCAGCGCCCCCGACACGGCCCGGCCGCGCGGGGTGGACGACGCCGACGGCGACGCGCCCCCCGAGGGAGAGGCCGACGCGGACGGCGACGGGCTCTTGCCCCCGTCCTTCTTCTCCCCCGTGCCCTTCGTCGGGCTGGAGGACGGGACGGGCGCCGCCCCGCTCGACGGCTTCCCGTCGGCGACCGCGAACACCTGGCGGAACTGCAGCTTGGCCGTCGTCCCGATCAGGTTGACGACGCGGCCCTGCCCCTCACCGGGGACGTTCACCACGATGTTGTTGCTGCCCTGCTTGGCGACCTCGGCGTCGGAGACCCCCAGACCGTTGACGCGCTTCGTCATGATCTTGACGGCCTGGTTCATCTGGTCGGCCGGGGGATTCTTGCCGTTCGCGGTCTTGGCCGTGAGCGTCACGGTAGTCCCGCCGGCGAGGTCCAGGCCCAGCTTGGGCTTCGTCTGCCCCTGCCAGACCGCCAGACCGGCCATGACCACCATGATCGCGAAGAGCGCGAGGAGCGTGCGCCCGGGCTTGGGAGCATTCTTGGGCGGAGCCACTTGTCGTCGTACTTCCCGTCGTATCGTCGCCGTGAGAGGGGTCAGGCGGGCTTGTCGCCCGCCTCGACCTTCGCCTTCCCCTTCGGCTTGGACTCGGGCTCGCCGTCCTCGCCCGCGGCGTCCGCGGCGGGCGCGGCCTCGTCGTCGCCGTCCTTGGACAGGTCGACCTCGGAGCCGTCCTTGGACAGGTCGACGCGGTCGCCGTCCTCGTCCTCGGCGTCCTCGTCGTGCTCGTCGTCGAGCTCCTCGGGGTCGTCGTCCTTGAGGACCTGCATGACGGCCTGCTTGACGAACCGAACCTCTACGCCGTCGGCGATCTCCAGCACGATTCCGTCGTCGTCGACCGACACGACGGTCGCGCGGATACCGCTGGTCGTCAGGACGCGGGCGCCCGGCTCCATGGCGTTCTGCATCTGCATCTGCTCTTTGCGGCGCTTGCTCTGCGGCCGGATGAGCAGGAAGTAGAAGACCAGTGGCACGGCGAGAAGCAGGAGCAGATTGAAGGACCCGCTACCACCCGAGCCCGCCGCGAGAATAATGTCGCTGCCCATTACTGGGGCATCCTTCCGATGTCGATTGCCCAGCCTGTGACCAGACCGGTCACGTGCAACGGGACCGCCGGCTGGAGACGGTGAACCAAGTCCCGGAGTCTAGAGAGTACGCGAGACCCCGGCAACGAGGCGACGATCGACGACGCCGGGAAGTTCCCAACCCGTTATCAGATGATCACTCTTCCGTCCGGCCGGCGTCCCGGTCCAGGTCGAACAGGGTGCCCGCCATCGGCGCCGTCGGCGGCTGGGCAAGCCCCAGGTGCGCCCACGCGGCGGCCGTGGCGACCCTTCCGCGCGGCGTCCTGGCGAGCAGGCCCTGCCGGACGAGGAACGGCTCCGCGACGACCTCGACGGTCTCGGGCTCCTCCCCCACCGACACGGCCAGCGTCGACAGGCCCACCGGCCCGCCGCCGAACTTGCGCATCAGCGACTCCAGGACGGAACGGTCGAGCCGGTCAAGGCCCCGTTCGTCCACCTCGTACAACGCCAGGGCGGCGCGGGCCGATTCCCGCGTGATCACACCGTCGGCGCGCACCTCGGCGTAGTCGCGGACGCGGCGCAGCAGCCGGTTGGCGATCCGGGGCGTGCCGCGCGAGCGCCCGGCGACCTCGGCGGCGGCGTCGTCGGAGATCTCCACGTCCAGCAGCCGGGCGGACCGGCGGACGATGATCTCCAGTTCGGCGGGCTCGTAGAAGTCCATGTGCGCGACGAAGCCGAAGCGGTCGCGCAGCGGACCGGGCAGCATGCCCGCCCGCGTGGTGGCGCCCACCAGCGTGAACGGGGCGATGTCCAGCGGGATCGCCGTCGCCCCGGGGCCCTTGCCCACGACGACGTCGACGCGGAAGTCCTCCATCGCCATGTAGAGCATCTCCTCGGCGGGCCGCGCCAGCCGGTGGATCTCGTCCAGGAACAGCACCTCGCCTTCGGCGAGGGTCGACAGCACGGCCGCGAGATCGCCGGCCCGCTCGATCGCCGGCCCCGAGGAGATCCGCAGCGGCTGCCCCAACTCCGCCGCGATGATCATGGCGAGGGTGGTCTTGCCGAGCCCGGGCCCGCCCGACAGCAGGACGTGGTCGGGGGTCCGGCCGCGTCCGAGCGCGCCGTGCAGCACCAGCGAGAGCTGCTCGCGGACCCGCTCCTGCCCGACGAAGTCGTCCAGCTTCTTCGGCCGCAGCGCGGCCTCGATCTGCTGCTCCTCGGTCCCGCCGGCGTCCGCGGACACCAGCCGCTCCGTCTCGTCGGTCTCGCTCATCCCGGCTCCCCGCGCCTCCCCAGGCTCAGTCATGGCTTGCTGAGCTTCTTCAGGGCCGACCTCAGCAGCGCCGCGACCGGGGGCGCCTCGCCGCCGTCGAGATCGGCCGCGACGGCGTCCACGGCGGCGTCGGCGTCCCTGGCCGACCAGCCGAGGTTGACCAGGCCCATCTGCACCTGGTCGCGCCACGGCTCGGCGCGGGCGGGCGCGCGCAGGTCGCCGCCGTCGTCGCCGACCGGGCCGCCGAGGCGGTCCCGCAGTTCCAGGACGATGCGCTGCGCGCCCTTCTTGCCGATGCCGGGCACCTTGGTGAGCGCGGTCACGTCCTCGGTGGACACGGCGCGGCGCAGCGCGTTCGGCGAGTGGACCGCCAGCATCGCCAGGGCGAGGCGGGGCCCGACGCCGCTCGCTGTCTGGAGCAGCTCGAAGACGGTGCGCTCGTCGTCGTCGGCGAACCCGAACAGGGTGAGGGAGTCCTCGCGGACGACGAGGGAGGTCGGCACCCGCGCCTGCTCCCCGACCCGCAGGCCGGCCAGCGTGGCGGGGGTGCACTGCACCGAGAGGCCGACGCCGTGCACGTCGATCACCGCCCCGTCGGGTCCCGCGGCGGCCACCCGGCCGCTGACGAAGGCGATCACTGGACGCTTCCTCCTCTGCTCCGGGCGGCGAGCCGCTCCCGTTCGGCCCTGGCCGCCTCCTCGATGCGCGACCGCTGCGCGTGCGCGAGCCGCTGCTGCGCTCCCCCGCGCCACACGTGGCAGATGGCCAGGGCGAGCGCGTCGGCGGCGTCGGCCGGTTTCGGCGCGGTCTCCAGGGACAGCAGCCGGGTCACCATCCGGGTCACCTGCGCCTTGTCGGCGCGGCCGTTCCCGGTGACGGCGGCCTTGGCCTCGCTGGGGGTGTGCAGCGCGACGGGCAGGCCGCGCCGGGCGGCCAGCAGCATGGCGATCCCGGCGGCCTGGGCCGTGCCCATCACGGTCCGGACGTTGTGCTGGGAGAACACGCGCTCGACGGCGACGGCGTCGGGGCGCAGCTCGTCCATGACGGCCGCGATGCCGGTCTCGACGCCCAGCAGCCGCAGGGCGTGGTCCTCGTCGGGGGCGGTCCGCACGACCGACACGTGCACCAGGTGCAGCCGCTTGCCCGGGGCGCCCTCGACGACCCCGACCCCGCACCGGGTGAGCCCGGGGTCCACCCCCATCACCCGCACGGCCGCTCCTTCGATCACTTGTTCGGCCGCCAACGCTATCAATCCGCGTGGCCGGTCAGAAGTAATCCAGCGAGAACGGCGTGGCCGCGAACGCCGCGGCGAGCGCCTCCGCGTTCCCGCCCTGGAGCAGGCCGGCTCGGCGGAGCGTCGGCTCCGGAATCCCGGAGTAGAGCGCCGCCAGGCCGCGCGGGCCGAGGCGGACGGCGTCGGCGCCCGTAGCGGTGGAACGCTCCAGCCGCCCCTCCCCGTCCTTGATCTCCAGGTGCCACCGGCCCGAGTTCGCCGGACGCTGCGGATCGTCGATCTCCAGCGGGACCCCGGCCGCGACCCCGGCAGGAAAGCCGCGCGCCGCGATCGCCGCAGGCGCGTCGACGACCCGGAGCATCCACTGGGAGCGGTGGACGGTCTCGTGCTCGCGCTCGCGCGGCAGCCACAGCACCGGGTCCATCGGCGACACGCAGGCCCGCACCGACTCGGCCGTGGACGAACCGGACCCGACGATGGCCCACAGCGCCCTCAGCGTCCTCTCGGAGGAGGCGACGAGCCGCGCGACCTCCAGCCCTGCGTTGCCCTCCGCCCACCGGTAGGACAGGAACCCGTCCTCGGCCAGGTAGTGGTACCCGTCCGGGGCGCCCAGGTGCTCGCGCCATCTCGCCTCCGGCCAGCCGACCGGACCGCAGTCGCGCGCCGTCCGGTGCGCGCGGGCGATCACGGCGGCCACCTCGGCGGCGTCGCCGGGGCCGGCCCTGAGGACGGGGACCCGCTCGGCCGCGATCGTGCGCAGGGCCTCGGTGGACAGGTCGACGTGGTGCCAGGCCCCCGCGTGCTCCCAGCCGAGCGACCGGTAGAGCCGCGTCGTGGCCGGGAAGAGCATGGCGAGCGGGTGACCGAGACCGGCGCACCGCTCCAGCAGGTCGCCCATCAGACGGCGGCCGAGGCCCCGCCCGCGCTCCTCGGGGGCGACCGTGACCGCGCTGACCCCGGCCGTGGACACCGCCCGCCCGTGCCACCACTGCGTCATGTCGAGCAGGGCCCCCGTGGCGACGACCGCGCCGCCGTCGAAGCCGGCGAACTGCCGCCCCGCCTCCGCCGCCTGCCGGACGAGACGGGACCGGCGGGCCCACACGTCGTCGGGCAGCGGCCCGAAGGCGCGGGCCCGGATGTCGCGGACGGCGTCCGCCTCGTCGAGTGCGAGAGCGCGAATCTCCATGATCCAGACCGTATGCGACGGCGCCGACGAGAAACGCCGCCGCGCCCGGGCGGGCGGCGGCGGCGCTGCCGGCGACGGGGCGTCAGGCGTCGATGGAGGCCATGACCTCGTCGCTCACGTCGAAGTTGGCGTAGATCTCCTGGACGTCGTCGGAGTCCTCCAGGGCGTCCAGGAGCCGGAACACCTTCTTGGCGTTGTCCTCGTCGAGCGGGACGGTCACGCTCGGCAGGAACTTGCTCTCCGCCGACTCGTAGTCGATCCCGGCCTCCACCAGCGCCGAGCGGACCGCGACCAGGTCGCCGGCCTCGCTCACGACCTCGAAGTTCTCCCCGTCGAGGTCGTTGACCTCCTCGGCGCCGGCGTCCAGGACGGCCATCATCACGTCGTCCTCGCTGGTGCCCGCCTTGGGGACGATCACGACGCCCTTGCGGTTGAACATGTAGGAGACCGAGCCCGGGTCGGCGAGGGAGCCGCCGTTGCGGGTGAGCGCGACGCGGACCTCCGAGGCGGCCCGGTTGCGGTTGTCGGTCAGGCACTCGATGAGCACGGCGACACCGCCCGGGGCGTAGCCCTCGTAGGTGATGTTCTGCCAGTCGGCGCCCCCGGCCTCCTCACCGGCGCCCCGCTTGCGGGCGCGCTCGATGTTGTCGTTCGGGACCGAGTTCTTCTTCGCCTTGTAGATGGCGTCGTAGAGGGTGGGGTTGGCCTCCGGGTCGCCGCCGCCCGTGCGGGCCGCCACCTCGATGTTCTTGATCAGCTTGGCGAAGAGCTTGCCCCGCTTGGCGTCGAGGGCCGCCTTCTTGTGCTTGGTCGTCGCCCACTTGGAATGGCCGGACATCTGTCAATCCTCCTCTGTCGTCCGGCGCACCAGATCGGCGAAGTAGTGGTGCACGCGGAAATCGCCCGTCAGCTCCGGATGGAACGCGGTCGCCATGAGGCGCCCCTGGCGGACGGCGACGATCCTACCGGCGTTCTGCCCGCTCTCCGCGCGTCCGAGGATCTCGACGGCGTCGCCGACGGACTCCACCCAGGGTGCGCGGATGAAAACGGCGTGGTACGGCGTGTCACCCATACCGGTCAGCGGGACGGCGGCCTCGAAGGAGTCGACCTGCCGGCCGAACGCGTTGCGCCGCACGGTCATGTCGATCCCGCCGACGGTCTCCTGGCCCGCCACGCCGCCCCGGATCCGGTCCGCCAGCATGATCATGCCGGCGCAGGAGCCGTAGGCGGGCATGCCCGCCTCGATCCGCTTGCGCAGCGGTTCGAGCAGTTCGAACGAGCGCGCCAGCCGCCACATGGTGGTGGACTCCCCACCGGGCAGGACCAGCCCGTCGACCTGCTCCAGCTCGTCGGGGCGGCGCACCTTCACGGTGCGCGCCCCGGCCTCCTCCAACGCGCGCGCATGCTCGCGCACGTCGCCCTGCAGGGCGAGGACACCGATCGTGGGCACAGCAGTCACGTGGAAACCTTCCGGGACACAAGGAGACGTCTCAACCCTAGACGCTCCTTACAACGCCCGACGACCTTGCTGATCTTCCCCGGGCCGATCCGGCCCGGGCGGGGTCAGGCGTGCCGGAAGCGGCGGACCGGGAGTTCCAGGGGCAGGAAGCCGTCCTTGCCGCGGTCGGCGATGCCGCGGCCGAACATGTACTGCTCGGCGAGCGCGAGGCCGAACTCCTCGGGGTCGAACGGGAGCGGCACGTCCGGCGCGCCCTCGTCGACGGCGCGCCAGAACGGGCGCTCGGCGGGCAGCCGCTCGCCCTGGTCGACGACCACGCCGTCCTCGGCGGTGACGTACACGTCGCGGAGCAGCACGCCCGACTCGTACCAGCGGAACCAGCAGCTGCGGATCACGTTGTGCAGGACGAGGACGCCGCAGTGGGAGCCGGGGAGCGCCGCCGCGGCCGTGTCGGCGATGCGGCGGGCGTCGTCGTCGAGGCAGAACAGCCGCCGGTCGCACAGCAGCAGCGCCCGGTCGAAGGCACCGACGAACAGCTCGTCCTCGTACGGCCAGAGCGCGAAGTCCAGGACCGTGTCGCCGGTCTCGGTGAGGGTGGCCGCCGGGTAGAGGCGGCGCGCGATCGTCGCGGCGGCGTCGGGGTCGGGCGCCAGGCCAGGCCGGAACACCTCGGTGGGTTCACCCGCGCTCGCGCACGCCAGCGCGACCGACCAAGCCATGCTCTTCCCTCCCGCGGCCGGGCACCAGCCAGGGCTCGCCCCTCCGGCCGCGCCGTCAGCGTAAACCCTCTTGGCGGCCCGTGTGGAGGGGGGTACCCACCGATCCGCCCGGCCACCCGGGCCGGGCGGACGCACCTGGGCTACCAGCCGCGGCCGGCGAACTTCTGGTCCTCGCCGAGGGAGGCGGCGTTGATGCCGACCATGGCCTCGCCGAGGCCGCGCGACACCTTGGCGATCACGTCGGGGTCGTCGTGGAAGGTGGTGGCCTTCACGATCGCCTCGGCGCGCTGGGCCGGGTTGCCGGACTTGAAGATCCCGGACCCGACGAAGACGCCCTCGGCACCGAGCTGCATCATCATCGCGGCGTCGGCGGGGGTGGCGATGCCGCCCGCGGTGAACAGCACGACGGGCAGCTTGCCCGCCCGGGCGACCTCCTTGACCAGCTCGTAGGGGGCCTGGAGCTCCTTGGCCGCGACGAACAGCTCGTCCTCGGGCAGGTTCTGCAGGCGGCGGATCTCCTGCCGGATCTTGCGCATGTGGGTGGTGGCGTTGGAGACGTCGCCGGTGCCCGCCTCGCCCTTGGAGCGGATCATCGCCGCGCCCTCGGTGATGCGGCGCAGCGCCTCGCCGAGGCTGGTGGCCCCGCACACGAACGGGACGGTGAACGCCCACTTGTCGATGTGGTTGTCGTAGTCGGCGGGCGTGAGCACCTCGGACTCGTCGATGTAGTCGACGCCGAGCGCCTGCAGCACCTGCGCCTCGACGAAGTGGCCGATCCGGGCCTTGGCCATGACGGGGATGGAGACCGCGGCGATGATCCCGTCGATCATGTCGGGGTCGCTCATCCGGGAGATGCCGCCCTCGACGCGGATGTCGGCGGGGACCCGCTCCAGGGCCATGACGGCGACCGCGCCCGCGTCTTCGGCGATCTTCGCCTGCTCGGGCGTGACGACGTCCATGATCACGCCGCCCTTGAGCATCTCCGCCATGCCGCGCTTGACGCGGGCGGTCCCGGTCTCGGGCGCGGCGTTGTCAGGGGCGGGAGTGGAAGTGGTCACGGGCATTCCTCACGTGGACGGACGACATGTCTTTTCCCATGATATTGCCTGCTCGCACGACATCTCGACCCGGCAGAGTGTCAGCGGGGGGCGCCGGCCGCTTACGGAGTGACGGGTTACGGGCCACAACGCCTCCGGCTAGGGCGTGTAGGGCTTGCCGTCGTTGACGAGCACGACCCAGACCTGGCCGCGAGCGAAGTTCATGGGCTTGCCGTCGGCGGTGGTGTAGGTGGTGCCCTCGCCCTCGGACGAGCGCGACCACTTGGCGCCGTAGGCCTTGCCGTCGCGCAGGACGACCGCGCGGCCGGTGCCGGTGGTGTGGATCAGCGGCGTGTAGCTGCCGAGGAAGTCGTGGAACTTCGAGCGGGTCGTCTTGGCGTACTGCACGACGACGGTCCTGCCCCCGAGGAGCCCGCCCTCGGCGGCGCGGTCGGGGGTGCCGCCCCAGCTGGCGAGCCACCGCTTCTGCTTGGCCGACCACGTGAAGCCCATGGTGGCGGCGGGCCACCGGGCGGTGAACGATTTGGTGGGCTTGCCGCCGTCAGGAGCGTCTCCGAAGCGGAAGCCGATGTCGCGCGGCTTCGCGGCCTTCGGCGCCTGCTTCAGCAGGTCCTTGGGGTCGGCGTAGAGGTTGTAGGGGATGCGCCTGTCGCCGGAGCGGAAGTACGCGCTACCCGCGCTCTCCTGAGAGATGTCGTACACCGGCGCCTTGCGGATGTACTTCTTCATCTTGCTCTGGACGCCCGAGAACGCGAAGGCGGGACGGCCGAACTGCGGCAGGATGTGCAGATCGGAGATGCGGGCGCTGCGGACGGGCCCGACCTTCTTCGGCAGTTTGGAGGAGTAGACCGCCATCAGGCGGGTCTCGCCGCCCTCGACCTGCTCGACGTAGACGATGTCGGCGGCCGACACGCCGCTCTGCGGGAGCGCGGGCCGCGTGTTCTCGATCTTGACCGCGAGGACGGGATTGGCCAGGCCCCTGGCGCCGCCGGTGAACGGATGCGTCGCGGGCGTCGGCGTTCCGGCGGCCTGGGGCGTGCCCGTGCCGCTCGGCGGCGGCGCCGGCTTCGCGGCGCCGTCCGAGCCCGAGCAGGCCGACAGCGCGGCGCCGATGACGAGGACGCCCATCCCCGCGGCCGCGCGCCCCCGGACGGTGGTGTCCCAGACAGATCGCACGATCTACCCCTCCTTTGGACGATCTGCCAGAGGGTAGCGAACGTGATCTGATGCGCTCGCCCGCCCGGTGGTACGGCCGCGCGGGGCTCCCCCGATCAACGCGGCCCCGGCGGATCGCGGGCCCTCAGATCCCGGGCGGGTCGTCGTCGATCTCGAAGAAGTCCGGGAGCGGGGCCCTCCCGGCGAGCGGCAGGACGCGGATGAGCAGCTTGCGGCGCGCGATCCGGGCCTGGGAGACGGCGTCGTTGTAGAAGCGGCGGGCGTAGGCGACCTTCGCGGCGGCGGACTCCAGCTCGTCCAGGACCGCCCTGCCGTCGCCGCCGCCGCGGGCGTCGAGGGCGTCGACGAAGCCGGGCTGGTCGACGGCGGCGCGCAGCGCCCGCGACAGGTCGCTCTCGGCGAACTCGCGGCCCTCGGCGTCGGCGGTGCGGGCCTCGTGGGCGGCGGTGGCCAGCACCAGGCTGGTGGCCGGGTCCAGAAGCCGGGACGCGGCCAACTCCAGCGTGGCGGCGGCCCGCCTGACGAGCGCGGCGTCGAGCGCGGCGCGGGCCGTCTCGACCCGCACGTGCAGCCGGTCGAGCCGGGTGGCGCGCCACGACACGTACACCACGATCAGGAAGACGACGGCGATCCAGAACAGGACGTCGATGACCCAGTCGTAGGACACGCCGCCCCCTACGCCCCGAGCCCGGACTCGACCACGCCCGCGCGGCCGCCGGTGACGGTCTCGTACACACGCAGCACGTCGCGGGCCACCGACGACCAGTCGTAGGTCCGGACGGCGGCGCGGGCCTCGGCGGACAGCTGCTTGCGGCGGGCCGGGTCGTCGAGCAGCTCCCCGGCCGCCGCGGCGAGCGCCTCGTGGTCGCCGGCCGGGAACAGGGCCCCGGCCCTGCCTCCGCGCAGGACGCGGTCGAACGCCTCGATGTCGCTGGCGAGGATGGGCGCGCCCGCCGCCATGGCCTCGGCGAGGACGATGCCGAAGCTCTCGCCGCCGAGGTTGGGAGCGACGAAGACGTCCACCGAGTGGTAGGCGCGGACCTTGTCCTGCTCGCTCACCATGCCGAGCACGACGACGCGGTCGCGCAGGCCGGCCGGGACCCGTGCCAGCACGTCGCCGGCGTCGCCGGGACCGGCGATCAGCAGCCGCAGCCCCGGGCGCGAGCGGCCGAGGATCTCGAAGGCGCGCAGCAGCACCTGCAGCCCCTTGCGCGGCTCGTCCATCCGGCCGAGGAACCCCAGCGCTCCCCCGTCGCCGTCCCTGGGCGTGTCCGTGCGGCCGCGCCAGCCGGGGAGCGGCTCCGCCGGCGCGTAGCGCTCGGTCGCGACGCCGTTCGGGATCAGGACGGCGTCGCCGCCGAGGTTCTCGACCAGCGTGGTGCGCGCGGCCTCCGACACCGCGATCCGGCCAGTGATCTTCTCCAGGGCGCTCTGCAGGATCGGCGCGGTGACCGACAGCGCCCGCGACCTCTCGTAGGAGGCGTGGAACGTGCCCACGATGGGCCCGTCGGCCGCCCAGCAGGCGAGCAGCCCGAGCGAGGGCGCGGCGGGCTCGTGGACGTGCAGGACGTCGAACCCGCCCTCGCGGATCCAGCGCCGGACCCGGCCGGCCGACAGGAACCCGAACGCCAGCCGCGCGACCGAGCCGTTGTAGGGGACGGGGACGGCGCGCCCGGCCGACACGACGTAGGGCGGCAGATCGGCGTCGTCGTCGGCGGGCGTGATGACCGACACCGCGTGGCCGAGCGCGACGAGCGCCTCGGCGAGGTCGCCGATGTGCTGCTGGACGCCGCCCGGCACGTCCCAGGTGTAGGGGCAGACGAGTCCCACCTTCATCGGCCGGCCCTCATCTTCGGCCGTCCGGGAGGTCGTCCACCCAGACCTTCTGCAGCATGTGCCAGTCCTCGGGGTGGGCGGCGATGCCCTCCTCGAAGGCGCGCGCGAGGTCCTGGGTCATGGCCTGGATCTTCTCCTGTCTGCCGCCCCCGTCCGGCACGGGGATCTCCTCGTGGACCCGCGCAGCCCAATACTCGCCCTCGTACCAGAGTGTCACGGGAATGAGGGCGGCGCCCGTCTGGACGGCCAGCGCGGCCGACACGGCGGGCATCCGGGCGGTGGCGCCGAAGAACCGCACGTCGATGCCGCTCTCGGTCAGGTCGCGGTCGACGACCAGGCAGACCGGGCGGCCGGCCCGCAACCGCTGCGCCATGCGCCCGTAGGCGGAGGCGCCCTTGTGCGCGAGGACCTCCATTCCGAGGCCCTCGCGGAACTCGACGAACCGGTCGAACAGCGACGCGGGTTCGAGCCGCTCGGCGACGGTGGTGAAGGGGTACCCGCAGTGCACCAGCCACGCGCCGGCGTGCTCGTAGTTGCCCATGTGGGGCAGCGCGAGAATGACGCCCCGCCCGGAGTCGAGGTTGGTGAAGATCTTCTTCTCGCCGGTGACCCGCATCCGGCCGAGGATCCGCGCCCGGTCGTACTCGGGCAGCCGGAAGACCTCCAGCCAGTAGCGGAAGTAGGAGCGCAGCACCTTCTTGCTGAGGACGCGGACCTCGTCGTCGACGGCGTCCTTGCCGAGGACGCGGCACAGGTTCTTCTCCAGCTGCCGCACGCCGCCGCCGTAGCGGTGCCAGGTGCGGTCGGCGAGCGCGGCGAACACCAGGCGCGCCGCGCTCTCCGGCATCTTGCGGACGACCGTCCAGCCCAGGGCGTAGACGGCGTCGGTCACCTCGTCGCGAAGCGACGGCGCCGCCTCTTCGCGGCGGGGCGTGGTCATGGACGCGGCTCCGGCGTCTTCTCGGCCCCGTTCGGCGCGCCGTTCCCGGCTCCGGCGCCCGCGCCGGGCCTCGCCTGGGCGTACACCGCGGCGAACCGCTGCCCGACCGTGACGGTGCTGAGCACGGCGAGGCCCCACAAGGCGACGGCGAGGATGTAGGGGACGCCCAGCCCGTCGAACCCGGCCGCGACCAGGGCGACGATGAGGCGCTCGGCGCGCTCGGCGATGCCGACGTTGCAGGTGTAGCCGAGGCCCTCGGCGCGGGCCTTGGCGTAGGACACCACGACCCCGGAGACCAGGCAGTACAGGGCGACCCCGGCGAGGGGCTCCTGGCCCGCCCGGTACAGCCCGATCATCAGCCCGGCGAAGATCGCGGCGTCGGCGACGCGGTCCATGGTGGAGTCCAGGAACGCGCCGAACGCGGAGATCTTCCCGGTGACCCGGGCGACCGCGCCGTCGAGCATGTCGAACAGGACGAACGCGGTGATGACCATCGTCCCCCAGAAGAACTCCCCGCGGGGGAACAGCACGAGCGCGCCGGCGGCGACGCCGACCGTCCCGATGACGGTGATGGCGTTGGGCGAGACCCCGGTCCGCGCGACCGCCTGTCCGACGGGGGTGAGGACTCGCCCCAGCGCGGGCCTGATCTTGTTGAGCATCGACGTCCGTTCTCGTGATCATCGGGAGTCGCGGCCGGGAGTCGTGCTCACCGGGGGCGGCCCCGCCGCGGGCGAACCGGCGCCCACGCGGCGCGCCCATCGTAGTGCGCACGCCGCGGGCGCGCGGCCGGTCGCGGGGCCCGCGGCCCGCCGGCCCGGACGGATCGCGGTTGTTTGCCGTTCACCCCTTGTGATCCCGGCCCGCACGGGAAAGGCTGTTGACACGGGTGTGACGTCGGTCACGCGCGTTGGACGAGGTCGGACGCCGCACTCGGACGTCAGGGCCGGGCCCGCCGGGCCGGGCCCCAGCCGCACGCGGGCCTCCGCGAGAGGCCCGTCCGAGGAGGTAGTCATGGCGGACAAGGGAGGCCACCCGGGAGCCCCCGGCAGGGCACCGGAGGCCGGCGGGTGCGACAAGGTGCGCAATGTCGCGTTGGTCGGCCATTCGGGGGCCGGAAAGACCACGCTCGTCGAGGCGCTGCTCGCCGCCACGGGCACGCTGCAGCGGGCGGGGAAGGTCGAGGACGGCACCACCGTCAGCGACTTCGACGACGTGGAGGTGCGCCAGCAGCGCTCGGTCAACCTCGCGCTCGCGCCGCTGGCGCACGGCGACGTCAAGGTCAATCTCATCGACACCCCCGGCTACGCCGACTTCGTCGGCGACCTGCGGGCCGGGCTGCGCGCCGCCGACGCGGCCCTGTTCGTGATCTCGGCGGTGGACGGCATCGACGGGCTCACCCGGATGATCTGGGAGGAGTGCGCGGCGGTGCGGATGCCCCGCGCGGTCGTCATCACCAAGGTCGACCAGCAGCGCGGCGACTACGACGACGTGGTCATGACCTGCCAGGACGTCTTCGGCGAGGGCGTCGCGCCGCTGTACTTCCCGGCCCAGGGCGACGACGGCCTGAAGGGCCTGATCGGGCTGCTGTCGCAGCGCTGCCTCGACTACTCGACCGGGCGGCGCACCGAGTGCGACCCCGATCCCCGGTACCTGGACCAGATCTCCGAGCAGCGCGCCTCGCTCATCGAGGGGATCATCCAGGAGAGCGAGGACGAGACCCTCATGGACCGCTACCTGTCCGGTGAGGAGATCGACGTCAAGGCGCTCATCGAGGACCTGGAGACCGCGGTCGCGCGCGGCAGCTTCTACCCCGTCCTCGCGACGTCGGTCCCGCACGGCGACCACCCCGGCCCGGTGGTCGGCATGCCGGAGCTGCTGGAGGTCATCACCCAGGCGTTCCCGTCCCCCCTCGAACACGGCATCCCGCCCGTGACCCCGGTGGCGGGCGGGCCCCCGAAGGAGATCTCCTGCGATCCGGAGGGGCCGCTGGTCGCCGAGGTCGTCAAGACCACGTCCGATCCCTACGTCGGGCGGATCTCGCTGGTCCGCGTCTTCTCCGGGACGCTGCGCCCCGACACGACCGTGCACGTCTCCGGGCACGGCATGGAGGACCGCGGCCATGAGGACCACGACGTCGACGAGCGCGTCGGCGCGCTCACCTCCCCGCTGGGCAAGACGCAGCGCACCGTGTCGTCGTGCGGGGCGGGCGACATCTGCGCGGTCGCGAAGCTCGGCCGCGCCGAGACCGGCGACACGCTGTCGGATCCGGGCGCCCCCATGGTGATGGCCCCCTGGTCCATGCCGGACCCGCTGCTGCCGGTCGCGATCCGCGCGAAGTCCAAGGCCGACGAGGACAAGCTGAGCCAGGCGCTCGGCCGGCTCGTCGCCGAGGACCCGACGCTGCGGCTGGAGAACAACGCCGAGACCCGCCAGCTGGTCCTGTGGTGCATGGGCGAGGCCCACGCCGACGTGCTGATCGACCGGCTGCGCGCCCGGTACGGCGTCGAGGTGGAGCGGGTGGACCTGCGCGTCCCGCTGCGGGAGACGTTCGGCGGGACGGCGAAGGGCCTCGGCCGGCACGTCAAGCAGAGCGGCGGGCACGGCCAGTACGGCATCTGCCACATCGACGTCGAGCCGCTGCCCTCCGGCGAGGGCTTCGAGTTCGTCGACAAGATCGTCGGCGGGGTCGTCCCGCGCCAGTTCATCCCGTCGGTCGAGAAGGGCGTCCGGCAGCAGATGGAGCGGGGCGTGTCCGCCGGGTACCCGATGGTCGACGTCAAGGTCACGCTGCACGACGGCAAGGCGCACTCGGTCGACTCCTCCGACATGGCGTTCCAGACCGCCGGCGCGCTCGCGCTGAAGGACGCGGCGGGCCAGGTGCCGATCCTGCTGCTGGAGCCCGTCGACGAGGTGGAGGTCCTGATCGCCGACGAGTACGTGGGCCAGATCATGTCCGACCTCACCTCGCGGCGCGGCCGGGTGCTCGGCTCCCAGGCGGTGCCCGGCGGACGCACGATGATCAAGGCCGAGGTGCCGCAGTTGGAGATCGTCCGGTACGCGATCGACCTGAGGTCGATGTCGCAGGGCACCGGCACGTTCACCCGCGGTTTCCTGCGCTACGAGCCGCTCCCCTCGCATCTCGCCGACAAGGTCGCCGCCGACTCCAGGGACGGCTGACCGCGCACGCCCGCGGACGGGGCCCGGCGCGTGCCGGGCCCCGCCCCCTCCGCCGCGGTGACGCCGAGCGCCCGCGGACGCGACCTCGGGGGGAGCCGGGCTCATCCCGCAGGGTGACCCGCGATTCGGCCGCAGGGCCGATGATCAGGCCGGGTCCGCGGTGGCATCGTGGTCGCACAATGGAAAACGTGGACGACCCCCGGCGTCCGGCCGCCCCCGGACGCCGGGCGTTCATCAAGGGGTTCGGTCTGGCGGCCGCCGGAGCGGTCACGCTGGGCGCGGGGGCGGAGACGGTCGGCGCCGTGGTCGGTTCGGGGAACGCGCCCTCGTCGGCGATGGCGGTCCCCATCGCCGGTCCGTGGCGGCCCGGGAACGCGCATGTGGACGTGGTCTGGGGCGTCGACACCGCCCAGAAGCTCGTCGCCCTCACCTTCGACGACGGGCCGATGCCCAACTGGACGCCCATGGTGCACGACATCCTGGACGCCGAGCGGGTCAAGGCCACGTTCTTCCTCGTCGGGGAGCGGCTCGTCCGGCACGCCCGGCTCGTGCACGGGCGGATGGACCGGCACGAGGCCGGCAACCACACCTGGCAGCACCAGGACCTGTCGCGCCTCTCCGACGAGCGGGCCCTGGAGCAGCTGCGGCGCGCCCACAACGCCATCGGGCGGATCGTCGGCAAGGAGCCCCGGTTCCTGCGGCCCCCGTTCGGCCATCTGGGCGGGACTACGCTGAGCGCCGCGTGCCGGTTCGAGTACGACATCGCGCTGTGGTCGATCAAGATGCTGGAGAAGACCTACGAGGACGACCCGCCGGCGCTGGTGGACTACATCGTCGGCAACACCGGGCCCGGCACGATCCTGCTCGCCCATGACACCGGCCACCACGACCGCCTGGTCGCGCTGCGCAACCTCGTCCCGATGATCCGCGGCCTGCGCGCCAAGGGCTACGAGTTCGTCACGGTCTCGGAGCTGATGAGCGTCTCGCAGGCCCCGCCCCGCGCGCCGGGCGACGGGGGCCTGCGGCGCGCCGTGCCTCCCGCCTAGGGCCGGCGGCCCGCCCGGCCGGGCGGCGGACGGTCAGGCGCCGGAGAGTCAGGCGTCGTGCGGCCAGGCGTCGGCGAGCATCCGGCGGGTGTCGCGCAGCAGCTGCGGCAGCACCTTGGTCTGCCCGACGACCGGCATGAAGTTCGTGTCGCCGCCCCAGCGCGGGACGACGTGCTGGTGCAGGTGGGCCGCGATGCCCGCGCCGGCGACGAGACCGAGGTTCATGCCGACGTTGAAGCCCTGCGCGCCGCTCGCCTTGCGCAACGCCGTCAGGGACCGCTGCGTGAACGTCGCCAGCTCCGCGTACTCCGGCTCTTCGAGGTCGGCGTAGTCGGCGACGTGCCGGTACGGGACGACCATCAGGTGCCCGGAGTTGTAGGGGTAGAGGTTCAGCACCGCGAACACCGACGACCCGCGGGCCACGATGAGCCCCTCCTCGTCGGTCATCTTCGGGATCTCGCAGAACGGGCAGCCGTCGCCCGACCCCGCGCCCGTGGGCTTGTTCTCGCCCTTGATGTAGGCCATCCGGTGCGGAGTCCAGAGCCGCTGGAAGTTGTCGGGCGTGCCGGCGCCGCCCCTCTCCTCCTCGAAGCGGGGCGTGCGCTCGTTCCCGGCGCCGGCCCCGGGCGCGTCCTCGCGCCCCTGCTGCACCACGGACTCCTCCGGCTCTGCGGTCAAGACGGCGGTCTCCTTTTGTTCACGGCCTGACCAGCAGCATAGAGAGCGGTGCCCTCGGGGCTGTAGCCGGGATCCCCTAGCATGGCCCGTCGGCGCCGTCTTCGGACGCGCCCGCGATCCGGTGCCTGCGTGACGTTCCGCGCGTCGCTCCGACACCATGGTCACCCGACCGAACCGCAGGGAGCGATCATGACCGGGCTCGACAAGCGCCAGACCGGGAACGCCGAGCAGGGGCCGGGGGCCGGGCCCGGGCCGCGGTTCCCCGGGGCGCCCGCCGGCCTCCCGGAGACGGATCCTCCCCCCGCCGCCCCGTCGCAGGGCCCGATCTCCCCTGGCATGCCGTCCCCGAGCGTCCCGTCCCCGAGCATGCCGTCCCCGAGCATGCCGTCCCAGGGTGCGCCGCTCCCGGGAATGCCGCAGGGAACCCCGCAAGGGGCTCCGCTGTCGGCGCCGCTCGCACCCGCGGCGCAGCAGCCGGTCCCTCCCCCGCGGGGCGTGCTGTCGTCGGGGCCGAACGCGGTGCCGATGACGATGCACGGCTCGTCGGGCGACCTGAGCGCGCCGGTGGACGGCCGCATCACGATCGGCGACGCGGTGATCGGGAAGATCGCGGCGTTCGCCGCGCTGGAGGTCGAGGGCGTCGCCGGCCTCACCGTCCGGGACGAGCCCGCCGCGACGGGCGTGCGCGTCGTGCGGAACGACGACGAGGTCACGCTGGACGTCGCCATCGCCGTCGAGTACGGCATGGTGATCAAGGATGTGGCGGTGAAGGTGAAGGCGAACGTGGCGCGGGTGGCGGCCCTGATGCTGGGGACGCGGGTCGCCGCCGTCAACGTGTCGGTCGAGGACGTCCGTCAGGCGGCGCGGGCGTAGCAGTTCTGCATGCCGCCCCCCACCGAGATGGTGGTGACCTTGACGCGCTCGACCAGCTGCGGCGCGACGCCGGTGAAGTGGAACGTCTGCGGCCCGCCGCTGCGCACGGTCCGCTGCTGGGCGGTGGGCTCCCGCCCCCGCAGTGAGAGCTCCGCCCGGATCGCGCCGCTGACGGAGACCGCGATGACGACGTCCACTCCCGTGGGGGTGGCCCGGTAGTAGGCCGTCCCCTTCGGGCAGGCGCCGACGCCGCTCGAGCCGTTCTGGGGAGGGATCTGCGGTCCGCCGCCCTGGCCGCCGGCCCCGTCGCCCCCGCCGCCCGGGTAGGGCTGGCCGCTCCCGTTCTGCTGCGGGGCGGGATTGGTCGGGGTCACGGGCAGGCCGCCCCCTCCGGGGAGGTCCGTCCGACCGTCCGGCGCGGACGGGCTCGCCGGCCCCCGGGCGCCGGCGGCGCCCTTCGTGCCGTCGTCCATCAGGGGCATGAGCAGCACGATGACGGCGGCCGCGACGAGCCCCAGGGTGCCGGTGTAGCCGGCGATCCGGAGCCAGAGCGACCGCTTGCGCCGCCCCGGCCTCCTGGACTTCATCTCCGCTGTCTCCCCGGTCCTCGCACGTGATCGATGAGGCTACCAACTCCGGGCGGGCGCCTCCGGCGGGCCGCGCTCGCCCGGGGCGGGCGCGACCCGGCCGGGCTCAGACCTGCACGCGGGTCAGCACGGCCTCGACGATCTCCTCGACCGCCTCGTCGATCGGGACGCCGTTCTTCTGCTCGCCGCTGCGGTACCGGAACGACACCGCGTCCTTGGCGACGTCGTCGTCGCCCGCGAGCAGCATGTACGGGACCTTCTGCTTCTGCGCGTTGCGGATCTTCTTCTGCATCCGGTCGGAGGAGGCGTCCACCTCGACGCGCAGGCCGTGCTCGCGCAGCCGCGCGGCGACCTTCTCCAGGTGCGGGACGTGGCCGTCGCCGATCGGGATGCCGACCGCCTGCACCGGCGCCAGCCACGGCGGCATCGCGCCCGCGTAGTGCTCAAGCAGCACGCCGAAGAACCGCTCGATCGACCCGAACAGGGCCCGGTGCAGCATCATGGGCCGCTGCCGGGTGCCGTCGGCCGCCTGGTACTCCAGGCCGAAGCGCTCGGGCTGGTTGGGGTCGACCTGGATGGTCGACAGCTGCCAGGTGCGACCGATCGCGTCCTTGGCCTGCACGGAGATCTTGGGGCCGTAGAACGCCGCGCCGCCCGGGTCGGGGACGAGGTCGAGCCCGGTGGACTCGGCGGCGCCGCGGAGGGCGGCGGTGGCCTTCTCCCACATCTCGTCCGAGCCGATGAACTTGTCGGACTCGTCGCGGGTGGACAGCTCCAGGTAGAACTCGTTCAGGCCGTAGTCGCGCAGCAGGCCGAGGACGAAGTCGAGGAGGCGCTTGATCTCCTCGCCCATCTGGTCCTCGGTGCAGTAGATGTGCGCGTCGTCCTGGGTCATGCCCCGCACGCGGGTGAGGCCGTGCACGACGCCCGACTTCTCGTACCGGTACACCGACCCGAACTCGAACAGGCGCAGCGGCAGCTCCCGGTAGGACCGGCCGCGCGCCCGGAAGATCAGGTTGTGCATCGGGCAGTTCATCGGCTTGAGGTAGTAGTCGCCGCCGTCGACCTCCATGGCGGGGAACATGTCGTCCTTGTACCAGCCGAGGTGCCCGGAGGTCTCGAACAGGTGGCCCTTGGTGATGTGCGGGGTGTTGACGAACTCGTACCCCTCCTCCTCGTGCCGGCGGCGCGAGTAGTCCTCCATCACCTTGCGGACGGCGCCGCCCTTCGGGTGGAAGACGGCGAGGCCGCTGCCGATCTCGTTCGGGAAGGAGAACAGGTCGAGCTCGGCGCCGAGGCGGCGGTGGTCGCGCTTCTCGGCCTCCTCCAGGAACCTCAGGTACTCGTCCTGCTTCTCGCGGGACTCCCAGGCGGTGCCGTAGATCCGCTGGAGCTGCGGGTTCTTCTCGCTGCCGCGCCAGTAGGCGCCGCCCGAGCGCATCAGCTTGAAGGCGGGGATGACCCGGGTGGACGGCAGGTGCGGGCCGCGGCACAGGTCCTTCCAGCGCAGGTCGCCGGACTTGGCGTCCAGGTTGTCGTAGATGGTCAGCTCGCCGCCGCCCACCTCGACCTCGGCGCCGTCGGCCGCGTCCGCGACCGGGCCGGTCCCCTTGAGGCCGATCAGCTCCAGCTTGTAGGGCTCGGCGGACAGCTCGGCGCGCGCGTCCTCCTCGGAGACGGGGCGCCGGGAGAACCGCTGCCCCTGCTTGACGATCTCGCGCATCCGCTTCTCGATGCGCTTGAGGTCGTCGGGGGTGAACGGCTCGGGGACGTCGAAGTCGTAGTAGAAGCCGTTCTCCACCGGCGGGCCGATGCCGAGCCTGGCCTCGGGGAACAGCTCCTGGACGGCCTGCGCCATCACGTGCGCGGTGGAGTGCCGCATGATCGCCCGGCCGTCGTCCGAGCCGATCTCGACCGGCTCGACGGCGTCGCCGTCGCTCAGTTCGCCGGCGAGGTCGCGCAGCTCGCCGTTGACGCGGGCGGCGACCACGGTGCGGCCGTCGGCCTCCAGCGCCTGGCCCGCGGTGGTGCCCGCCGGCACCGCCCGCTCGCTCCCGTCGAGGGTGATGCGCAGCTCGGACACGGTGGACACGGGTACTCCTCGCGATGATGGGTCGGGGTCAACGGGGATCGATGCTATCGACTCGGGGTGGCCCCCGGACGCGTCCGGTTCCATCGGCCGCTCCTCTCGGTCGGCGGAGGGCCCGCGGCGTCCCCGGACGGCGGAAGGGCCCCGGGGATCGCTCCCGGGGCCCTTCCGCGTGCAATGTCAGGACATGCCGCCGTCGCGCCGGGAGTGACCCGGCGTCGTCGTCTCTGCGAACGCGTGCGGCATGGCTCCACTGTAACCGATGGGCGGGCGCGCGGCCCGGCCTTTCACGCGCGGGCCCGCGGGGCGGCGAGGTCGTCCATGTCCTCCAGTTCGCGTCCCTTGGTCTCGGGGACGGCGCGCAGCACGAACAGGAACGCCAGGATCGAGAACAGCGTGTAGAGGCCGTAGGCCAGGCCGAGGGAGAAGCCGGAGATGCCGGGGAACGTGGTGGTGATCACCCAGTTGGCGAGCCACTGCGCCGCGGCGGCGACGGCCAGCGCGGACGCCCGGATGAAGTTGTTGAACATCTCGCCGAGCATCACCCACACGACCGGCCCCCACGTCGCGGCGAAGGAGGCGACGAACACGTTGGCCGCGACGAGCGCCACGGGACCGGCGACGCCGCCGAGGTCGGGCGCGCCGTCGACCACGGGGGCGGTCGCGAAGCAGATCGTGAGGGTGCCGAGGGAGACCGCCATGCCGGCGGCTCCGGCCAGCAGCAGCGGGCGGCGGCCGATCCTGTCGACGAGCGCGATCGCGACCAGCGTGAACGCGACGTTGACGACCGAGTTGATCACCGAGGTGAGCATCGCGTCGTTCTCGGAGAACCCGACGGCCTGCCACAGCGAGGAGGAGTAGTAGAAGATCACGTTGATGCCGACGAACTGCTGGAACACCGACAGCAGGATCCCGGCCCACACGATCGGCATCAGGCCGAACCGGTCGCCGCGCAGGTCCCCGAGCCGGACGGGCCGGTCCGCGGCGATGGACCGGGTGATCTCGTCGATCTTCACGTCCACGTCGCCGCCGCCCATCACGCGCCGCAGCACCTGCCGCGCGCGGGCCGTCTCGTGCTTCTTGACCAGGTAGCGGGGCGACTCGGGGATCATGGTGGCGATCACGCCGTACAGCACGGCCGGGACGACGGCGCTGGCGAACATCCAGCGCCACGCGCCGCCGCCCCAGGGGAACGTCCCGGTCGCGCCGCCGTCGGACACCCGCGCGATGACGTAGTCGACCACGAGGGCGGCGAAGATGCCGAGCACGATCGCCATCTGCTGCAGCGAGCCCAGCCTGCCGCGCAGCTCGGCCGGGGCGATCTCGGCGATGTAGGCGGGCGCGATCACCGACGCGGCGCCGATGGCGAGGCCGCCGACCAGCCGCCAGACGGTGAGGTCGACCGCGTTGAAGGCGAGCGCGGAGCCGAGCGAGCTGACCACGAACAGCCCGGCGGCGATGAGCATCACCCGCACCCGGCCGATCCGGTCGCCGAGCGGACCCGCGAACCAGGCGCCGGCGGCGCAGCCGAGCAGCGCGGCGGAGACCACGAAGCCGACCGCGAAGCCGCCGAGGCCGAACTCCTGCTTGAGCGCGTCGACCGTCCCGTTGATCACCGAGGAGTCGTAGCCGAACAGGAAGCCGCCGAGGGCCGCGGCCCCCGCCAGCAGCGCCGCCACCACCGCCGAGTGCGGCGCCCCGTCCTCGCGGCGCTCGTCCGCCTGCCTCGGTCCGCTGCCCGCTGCCGTCATGGAGCCCGATCTTCCCCGCGAGCCGGACCTTATGCGGGCGCCGTCCGGTCAGTCGCGGACGGCGGTTCCGAGCACGTGCGGCGAGGCCGGGTTGGTCCGGCTCGGTTCGGGGAACTCGAACCGCCGCTCGCCGCGCACGGTGAAGCCGCTGCCGGCGATGTACTCGCTCGTCGGGCGGGTGAGGTGGCAGCCCGCGGCGAAGAACGGCCACAGCAGGTCGGCGTAGCGCTGGAACCGCACCTTCCCGGGGGTGCTGCCCCGCACGTGCTCGTAGTAGCGCAGCTCGCCGCCCGGCTTGAGGACGCGCCGCAGCTCGGCCAGCGCCCGGATGGGGTCGCGGACCGAGCAGAGCACGAGCGAGGCCACCGCCACGTCGAACGACGCGTCGTCGAGGTCGAGGTCCTCGGCGAGGCCGGGGCGCACCGTGATCGGGACCGGCGCGCGGCTCGCGGCGTGGGCGGCCTTGGCGCGCAGCCGCGGCTCGGGTTCGACGGCGACGACCTCGGTGACCTCGGGCGGGTAGTGCGGGAAGTTGGCCCCGTAGCCGGCGCCCACCTCCACCACGCGGCCGGACGCCCCGGCCAGCAGTTCCGCGCGGTACGCGTCGCCGCCCACCTTGGCGCAGCCGGCGTCCAGCCGCGGATAGAGGCGGGCGAAGATCGGATGGCTCAGGTCGGTCATTCCCGCAGTGTCCGCCGCCCCGGCGATCACCGCAAGATCGGCGCCCCGGGGCGGCGGGTCCTCACCAGTCGGCGGCGGACTCGTCGGCGAGCCGGACCAGGCCGCCGCCCGCGTCCACGTCGTACCGGCGCATCGCGCTGAGCGGCGGCGAGTAGACGTGGACGCTCACGGCGGGCGCCTCCGAGGTGTTGCGCACGTCGTGGACGTACCCGGGCCCGAAGCAGTGCGCCTGCCCGGCGCCGACGCCGCGCGCGGTCCCGATCCGGTGCGCGGCGTTGGCGCGCTGCTCCTCCAGGGTCCCGAGGGCGACCGCGAACGCGCCCGCGGAGTCGCCGTGGTCGTGGAAGCCGGTGGACTGGCCGGGCAGCCAGCTGATCAGCCAGATCTCGTGGTCGGCGTCCTGGTGGACGCGCTCGTACCAGCGTCCGCGCGGGTCGAGCCGGACCCGGAGCAGCCACTCCCCCGGGTCGGCGGCGAGCCCGCGCGCCCGCTCGGCGAGGCGCCGGGGGGTGAACGGGGCGCCTTCGGGCGCGGGCACGGTGAGGCCGGTCGTGGTGACGGTCATGCGGTCGCTCTCCTAGCGGTGTGCTGCCATTCCTCGTCGCGCTCGGCGGGACGGGCGGCGACACAGCGCGCTGGCCTGGCGGCGCAGGTCGACGTGGAGGCGCTCGTGGCGAAGTCCGGAGATCGGCACGGGGACCAGCGTGGCCCAGATTCCCTATAAAGTCAATCGGAAATAGCTGTTTACCGGCCCTCCGCACCGGGACGGGCGCTGCCCAGGGCTGATACCCAGGGGCTGGATCGGATCTCCCTCCCCGGGGTCAGGCCGCCGGGGCGCCGGGCGTTCTAGGCTCGCAGCCAAATGAACGATCCAGACCGCCCCGCGACCGCGGGCCGCACCCGGCTGGCCGCGGGGGTCCGCGCCGCCCTCCTGCCCGGCCGTGACGAGCCGGCCGTCACCCTGCTGCCCGCCCATCCCGCGCTGCGCATCCCGATCCTGCTCGTCCTGACGGTCATGGCCCTCGGCTTCACGGCCGGGGCCATCGCCATCTCCGTCACGCAGTACCGGCTCAACGCCCAGCTGGCCTGGCCCCTCGGCGCGCTGCAGGCGATGCCGCTGCTGTTCGCCGCCCGCTGGCCCCTGGCCGCCTGGCGGTTCGCGGCGGCCGGGCTGCTGCTGACGGTCGTCGTCCGGCACGGCGAGGGCTTCATGCCGTGGCCCGTGACGGCGATCCTCGCGCTGATCGTCATCCTGTTCTTCGTCGGCGTCGGCGCGGCCCGGCAGACCACCGTCGGCGTCGGCGCGGTGACCATCGCCGGGGTCCTGGTCCCCGCCGTGCTGTACGGGATGCCCGGCTGGTTCGGCATGATCCTGGCCGGGCTCGCGGCGGTCGCGCTGACCTTCGGCGACGCGGTCGGCGGGCGCCATTCGGCCGTGGAGGAGCTGCGGTGGCGCGAGGAGCAGCACCAGCGCGACCTCGCCCGGCAGGCGGTGCTGGAGGAGCGGGCCCGCATCGCCCGCGAACTGCACGACGTCGTCGCCCACCACATGTCGGTGATCGCGATGCAGGCGGAGGCCGCCCCCTACAAGATCCCCGAGCTGCCGGACGCGGCACGGCAGACGTTCGAGGTCGTCCGGGACGCGGCCCGCGAGGCCCTCACCGAGACGCGGCGGGTCGTCGGGCTGCTGCGCGCCGACGACGAGGGCGCCGAGCGCGCCCCGCAGCCCGGCCTGGAGCGGCTGGACGACCTGGTCGGCGCGGCCCGGCGCGCCGGGCTGTCGGTCGCGAGCGCCGTCGTCGGGATGCCGCGCCCCCTGCACGCCGGGGTCGACCTGTCGGCGTACCGGATCGTGCAGGAGTCGCTGAGCAACGCCGCCCGGTACGCGCCGGGCTCCCGCGTGCACGTCGAGGTGCGGTACGGCGCCGAGGAGCTGACGGTGTCGGTCACCGACGACGGCGCCCGCAGCACGCCGGAGGAGTCGCACGGCGGCGGCCACGGCCTGGTCGGCATGCGCGAGCGGGTCGCGATGCTCGACGGCAGCCTCGAGGCCGGCCCGCGCGAGGGCGCCGGCTGGGCGGTCGTCGCCGCACTGCCCTACGGTGATCCGGACTAGTCCGGGGCGAGCCGATCAGCCTGCCCTTAGGGTTGTGCCGTGACGATTCGGGTGCTGATCGCCGACGACCAGGTGATGATCCGCGACGGGCTCGCGGCGCTGCTGTCCTCCGACCCGGGGATCGAGGTGATCGGGCAGGCGGGCAACGGCCGCGAGGCCGTGGAGATGGCCCGCCGGCTGGACCCGGACGTGGTCGTCATGGACATCCGGATGCCGGAGATGGACGGCCTGGCCGCCACCGCCGAGCTGGCCGGCTCCCCCGACCCGGACGCGGACCCGGCCGACGCCCGGCCCAAGGTGCTCGTCCTGACCACCTTCGACCTCGACGAGTACGTCTACGAGGCGCTCGGCTCGGGGGCCAGCGGGTTCCTGCTGAAGGACGCCTCGGCCGCGGACCTGGTGAACGGCGTGCGGGTCGTGGCGGCGGGCGACGCGCTGCTCGCCCCGTCCATCACCCGCCGGCTGATCGGCGACTTCGCGCGCCGCCGCCGGCACCAGCGGCCGAGCCCGAAGGCGACCGCGGGCCTGACGCCGCGCGAGCTGGACGTGCTGCGGCTCATGGCGCGCGGCCTGTCCAACGCCGAGGTCGCCGCCGAGCTGGTGCTGGCCGAGCAGACGGTCAAGACGCACGTCGGGCACGTGCTGACCAAGCTCGGGCTGCGCGACCGCACCCAGGCCGTCGTCTACGCCTACGAGAACGGCCTCGTCGGCTAGCCGGCCGGCGGCGGCTCAGCGCGACGGGTCGAGGACGAGCTTGCCGGTGGTGCGGCGGGCGCGCAGGTCCTCGTGGGCGCTTCGCACCTCGCTGAGCCCGTACTCGCCGCCGGCGACGACGCGGATCCCGCCGTCCGCCGCGAGGGTGAACAGCTCGTCCAGCGCCTGGCGCATCACGTTGCCCGGGAGCTGGAAGACGTGCGCCAGCCACATGCCGGAGATCGTGGTGGAGTGCGACATGAGCGTGGCGGGCCGGACCGGCGAGGGCTCCGTGCGCGACGCCATGCCGTAGAAGGCGAGGCGGCCGAACGGGGCCAGGGCGCGCAGGCTCTGGTCGGTCACCGTGCCGCCGGTCATCTCCAGGACGGTGTCGACGCGCCTGCCCCCGTTGGCGTCGATGAGCGCCTGGGTGAGGTCGGGCACGCCCGCGTCGATCGCGACGTCGGCCCCGAGGTCGAGGGCGAGCCGCCGCTTGCTCTCGGAGGAGGCGGTGGCGATGACCCGCCCGGCGCCCCAGGCCTTGGCGAGCTGCACGGCGATCGTCCCGACCCCGCCCGCGGCGGCGTGCACGACGACCGACTCGCCGGGCTCCAGGTGGACGCTGCGGCGCAGCAGCACCCACGCCGACGCGCCCTGGACGATCATGCCGAGGGCGGTGACGTCGTCGATCCCTTCCGGGACGTCCCAGGCCAGAGCCTCGGGGGCGACGGCCTTCTCCGCGTAGCCGCCGGTGCCGACGAGCGCGACGACGCGGCGGCCGTCGGGCGTGGTGCCCACGACCTCGCCGCCCGGCACCATTGGCAGCGTGGACTCCGAGAGGTAGCTGTTCTCGGCCTGGTGGGTGTCGGCGTAGTTGATGCCGGCCCGCGAGACGTCGATGAGCAGGTGCCCCGGCCCGGCGGCCGGCTCGGGAAGTTCGGTGACGGTCAGGACCTCGGGCCCGCCGAACTCGGTGATCTGTATGGCGCGCATGACTCTCCTAGGAAGCTCTCGGATGCTCAGCGGGGTCCGGGCACGCCGCGGAAGCGGAACGGCTCGGGCGTGCGGCCGGGCACCACGTACCAGGCCTCGCCCGCGCCGCCGGCGTCCAGGATCCGCATGAACGCCTCGACCACGTCCCCCACCTCCAGAATCGGGAAGCCGGTCTCCTGGAGGTGCCCCTTGAGGGGGGTGAGGATGTCGGTGTCGGCGAAAGAGGGGCACAGAGCGTTCACGCGGACGCCCTCCCCGGCGAACGTGGGGCCGAGGGCGCGGACGAGCCCGACCACGGCCGCCTTGTTGGCGCCGTAGACCGGATCGAACGGCGTCGCGGTGAGCGCGGCCATGCTCGCGGTGGCGACGATGTCGCCGCCGCCCCGGGCGCGCAGCGCGGGCAGCGCGGCGTGCGCGCCGAACACGACGCCGTCGAGGTTGATCCCCATGGCCCGCCGGTACGCGGCGAGGTCGAAGTCGTCGCCGACGCCCCCGCCGCCCGCAACCCCGGCGTTGAGGAACGCCACGTCAAGGCCCCCGAAGCGGTCGACAGCGGCCGCGACCGCGGCCTCGCTGTCGGCCGGTTCGCGCACGTCGCAGCGGACGAACGCGCCGTCCAGCTCCCTCGCGAGCGCGTCCCCGGCCTCCGCGTCGACGTCGGCGAGCACCACGCGCGCGCCCTCGCGGGCCAGGCGGCGCGCCACCGCGGCCCCGATGCCGTTGGACCCGCCCGTGATCAGTGCGACCTTGCCGGTGCCGTCGAAGGGTGCCATGGGGGACTCCTCCCGAAGTAACTGACTCGTCAGTTACTCTAGCGGAATGGACTTCGGTTTGAGCGAGCGGGCCCGGGACCACCTCGGCCGCCTCCAGGACTTCATGGCCTCCCACGTCTACCCGGCCGAGCCGGTCTACGCGGCCCAGCGGGCCGAGCTGCGCGCGGCGGGCCGTGAGCACCACGTCCCCCAGGTCGTGGAGGACCTCAAGGTGGAGGCGCGCGGACGCGGCCTGTGGAACCTGTTCCTTCCCGACTGCGAGGACCCCGCACACGGCCTCTCGGTCACCGACTACGCCTCCCTCGCCGAGGTCACGGGCCGCTCCCCCGCCCTGGCGCCGGAGGCCATCAACTGCGCGGCGCCCGACACCGGCAACATGGAGGTGCTGCACCTGTTCGGCACGCCCGAGCAGAAGGAGCGCTGGCTCGCGCCGCTGCTGAACGGCGAGATCCGCAGCGCGTTCGCGATGACCGAGCCGGACGTGGCGAGCTCGGACGCCACCAACATCTCCACCAGCATCGTGCGCGACGGCGACCACTACGTCGTCAACGGCCGCAAGTGGTGGATCAGCGGCTCCGCCGACCCGCGCTGCAAGATCATGATCGTGATGGGCAAGACGGACCCCGAGGGGCACCCCTACCGGCAGCAGTCGATGGTGCTCGTGCCGCTCGACGCCCCGGGGGTGGAGGTCGTCCGGCCGCTGCCCGTGTTCGGCTACCAGGACCAGCACGGCCACTGCGAGATCACCTTCACCGACGTCCGCGTCCCCGTGGAGAACCTGGTCGGCGAGGAGGGCGGCGGCTTCGCCATCGCGCAGGCCCGCCTCGGCCCCGGCCGCATCCACCACTGCATGCGCGCGATCGGGATGGCCGAGCGGGCGCTGGAGCTGATGTGCGAGCGCGCGGTGTCGCGGGTCGCCTTCGGCGGGCCGCTGGCCAGGCAGGGCGTGGTGCGCCAGCAGATCGCCGAGTCGCGGATGGCGATCGAGCAGGCCCGGCTGCTCACCCTCAAGACCGCCTGGCTGATCGACAAGCAGGGCGTGCAGGCGGCCCGGTCCGAGGTCGCGGCGATCAAGGTGATCGCCCCGCGGGTCGCGCTGGAGGTGGTCGACCGGGCGATCCAGGTGCACGGCGGCGCCGGCGTCAGCGACGACACCCCGCTCGCCGCGATGTGGGCCGGGCTGCGCACGCTGCGCCTCGCGGACGGCCCGGACGAGGTCCACGTGCGGAGCGTGGCCCGCGCCGAGCTCGGCGGGTACCTCGGCACATGACCGGCGGCACGGGGGAGGCGTCGCCGGGCGCGCGGCGGCGCATGCCGCACGCCCGGCGGCGCGAGCAGCTGCTCCAGACGGCGCTGGCGGAGTTCGGCCGCCGCGGCTACCACCTGACCCAGATGGAGCACGTGGCGTCGGGGGCGCAGGTGTCCAAGGCGCTGCTGTACCAGCACTTCACCTCCAAGGAGGAGCTGTTCGCCGAGGTCACCGAGGCCATCGTCGCCGAGCTCACCGGCAGGCTGAACCGGGCCGTGCTCGCCGCGCACGGCTCGGCCGACGGCATCCGGGCGATGATCCGGGTGCTGTTCGACTACGCCACCGAGGAGCCCGACGCGTGGGCCCTCGTGGTCCGGCATCTCGACAAGCCCGAGGTGGGCCTGGAGCTGCGGGAGCTGCGCGACCGGCTCGGGACCGCGTTCGCCGACCTGCTGCTGCGCCGCCGCAGGGCCGACCCGGCGCTGTCGCCGGCGGCGCTCGCGGTGAACGAGCGGCGGGCGCGGCTGCTCGTCCCGCTGATGTACGGGTCGATGCTGTCGATGGTGTCGTGGTGGCTGGAGCATCCCGACACGCCGCGCGAGCGCGCCGAGCAGATGGCCGTGGAGTTCATCTGGCTCGGCCTGGACCGGCTCCGGGCGGGCGAGCGCCTGCCGAAGGCGTGAGGGACGCGCGGCCGGGCGGCCGCCGGCCGGGGCGCCTCTAGCCGAAGACGTCGTCGCGGACCACGTCGAGGGCGGTCAGCACCGCGCCGCGCAGCACGGCGTCGCCCTCGACGAGGCTCGGCCGCACCTCGGTGGCGGCCGGGCTGAGCAGAGCGAGCTTCGCGGCGACCAGGCCGGCGAGCCGGTCGCCGCCCGCGCGGCCGAGCGCCCCGCCGAGCACGACGAGCCCGGGGTCGAGGACGGCGACGAGCACGAACACCGCCTCGGCGATGCGCCCGGCGATCGCCTCGTCGCCCAGGCCCGCGACGGCCGTCCCGTCGAGGAGGGCGCAGAAGTCCGTCCCGCCGACCTTCAGCAGGCCCACCTCGCCCGCGCCGCCGGAGGCGCCGCGCCGCAGCCGGCCGTCCAGGACGAGCGCCCCGCCGACGCCGTCGTCCAGCCAGAGGAGCGCGAAGTCGTCGCGGCCCTCCGCCGCGCCCTCGCGGTGCTCGGCGATGGCGCCGAGGTTGACCTCGTTCTCCACCCGCACCGGCGCGCCCAGCCGGTCGCGCAGGGCCGAGCCGAGGTCGGGCCGGCCGCCGGGGACGCCGCTGTCGGTCGCGCGCCCGGTGCGCGGGTCGATCAGCCCGGGGGTGCCGAGCACCAGCGTGTGCAGGGTGCGTCCGCCCGCCGCCTCGGTCACCGCGTCGGCGACGACGGCGCACAGGTCGGGCGCCGGGGGCAGCGGCCGGGACGCCGATCCCGCCGGGTTCCCCGCGATGTCGGCGACGCTGACGTGCACGGCGTCGCGGCGCAGGTCCACCCCGGCGACGTGGGCGCGGTCCGCGACCAGGCCGTAGAGGCGCGCGTTCGGCCCGCGCCGGTCGGCGCCGGTCTCCCCCGCCGCCTCGATCAGCCCGCCGGCCCGCAGCCGCTCGATCAGGTCGGACACCGTCGGCCGCGACAGCCCGGTCAGCGTCCGCAGCTGCGGCGCGGTCAGCGGCCCGCGCTCCAGCAGCAGGTCGAGGGCCAGCCGGTCGTTGATCGCGCGGGCCATCGTCGGGTCGGCGGTCTTCACGCCGCCCATCGTAGTAGGCAGGGAACCTGCATGATGCGCTTTTCATCAGGAAGGCTGCCTGTTAGTTTCTAGGACCATGAACTCCCCCCACCGCGCCATCGCGGTCGTGTTCGCTCTGCACGGCGCCGTCGCCGGCACCCTCGCCACCCGCATCCCCTGGATCCAGGACCGGCTCGACCTGTCGCCCGCCATGCTCGGCGCGGCGCTGCTCTGCCCGTCCATCGGCGCGTTCATCGGCATGCCGACCGCGAGCCGCATCGCGCACCGGATCGGCGAGCGCCGGGCGACCCGCCTGCTGATCGCGGCCTGGTGCGCCGCCGGGGCGCTGCCCGCGCTGGCCCCCGCCCCCGCCTTCCTGTTCGCGGCGATGCTGCTGTTCGGGGCCACCGCCGGCATGTCCGACGTGGTGATGAACGCGCACGCGGTGTCGGTGGAGCGGCACCTGGGGAAGCCCGTCATGTCCGGGCTGCACGGCCTGTGGTGCGTCGGCAGCCTCATCGCGGGCGGCACCGGCATCCTGGCCGCGCACGCGGGGATCGACGCCCGGCTGCACCTCGGCCTGGTCGCCGCCGTGCTGCTGGCGGTGGGCGCGCCGGCCGGGCGCGGCCTGCTGCACGTCCGGCCGTCCCCCGGCGCCCCGGCGCCGCGCCGCTTCGCACTGCCGACCCGGGCCGTTCTGGCCATCGGCGTCGTCGGGTTCTGCGCCACGTTCGCCGAGGGCGCCAGCGCCGACTGGACGGCCGTCTACCTGACCGAGGTCGCGGACGCGGGCCCCGGCCTGGCGGCCGCCGCCTACACGGTCTTCATGTCCTGCATGGCCGGGACGCGGCTGCTCGGCGACCGGCTGGTGCGGCGGCTCGGCCCGGCCCGGGTGGTCCGGTGCGGGGGCGTGGTGGCGGTCCTCGGCGGCGCGCTGGTCGTGGCGTCCCGCGCGCCCTGGCCCGCCATCGCCGGGTTCGCGCTGCTCGGCGTCGGCGTGGCGACGGTCGTGCCGCTGGTGTTCGCGGCGGCGGGCGCCGCCGGCGCCACCCCGGGCGAGGGCGTGGCGGGCGTCGCGACGATCACCTACCTGTCGGGCCTGACCGCGCCCGCCATCACCGGCTGGACGGCCGGAGCGCTGTCCTACCCGGCCGCGTTCGCGCTCATCACGTGCGTGGTCGCGGTGATGACCGTGACGGCCGGGGCGCTGAACACGCACGGCGGCGGCGCGACCGCGGCGCCGGCGGCCGAGCCCGCCGGCCGCACCGAGCGGGCCGTGCCCTAGGGCCTGTATGGAAGTGGCCTCGGTCGAGCGAGCGAACGCGTGAGCCGGCCGATGGACATGCGAAAGGCCGGGAACGCGCGAGCGCCCCCGGCCTCAGCTGAGATCCGGCAGGACCTTAGAGCGGGTAGACGCCCTCGGCCTGCGGGCCCTTCTGGCCCTGGGTGATCTCGAACCCGACGCGCTGGTTCTCGTCGAGGCTGCGGTAGCCGTTGGTCGTGATCGCCGAGTAGTGGACGAACACGTCGGGGCCGCCGCCGTCGGGCGCGATGAACCCGAAGCCCTTCTCAGCGTTGAACCACTTCACGGTGCCTTCGGCCATGGTCTTTCCCTTCCGGGTAAAACGTCTCCGGCCCGCCGGTCGGCGGGGCCGGGCTGCAAGCGGACTCACTCACGCCCGCCGGTCACCCGGAGAAAACGCTTCGAGACTGCTTGGCGCCGGCCGGCCGGGCCGACACCATCGTGCAACGCAGACGAACTTACCCGATGCCGGGCGGACCCATGCACCGACACACCTAAAGAAGATCCGCGAGGGCCGCCGCGGCGCGGTGGCAGTCGTGGAAGGTGCAGTACAGCGGGACGGGCGCGAAACGGACGACATCGGGATCGCGCGCGTCGGCGACGACACCGTGCGCCTCGGCGAGCCGCCGGACGAGCCCGACCGCGTCCGGCACCCGCACCGACAGCTGCGCGCCGCGGGCCGCCGGGTCGGACGGCGTGACGACCTCGACGCCGGTTCCGGCGAGCCGGTCCGCCAGGTAGCCGGTCAGGCGCTCGCTCCTGGCGCGCAGCGCGTCCATCCCCACCCGGTCGAAGATCTCCAGGGAGGCCAGCACCGGGGCGAGCGCCATGATCGGCGGGTTGGACAGCTGCCAGGCGTCGGCGGAGGCGGGCGGCGCGATGTCGGGGTCCATCCGGAACCGGACGGCCGGGTCGGTGCCCCACCAGCCCGCCAGCTTCGGCACGGAGGCGTCCCGGACGTGCCGCTCGTGGACGAAGCATCCCGCGACGGCGCCAGGACCGCCGTTGAGGTACTTGTAGGTGCACCAGGCGGCGAAGTCCACGTCCCAGTCGTGCAGCCGCAGGGGGACGTTCCCGGCGGCGTGGGCGAGGTCCCACCCGACGACCGCGCCCGCGGCCCGGCCCGCCTTGGTGATCGCCGCCATGTCCATGAGCTGCCCGGTCAGATAGTTGACCCCGCCGAGCAGGACCAGCGCGACCGTGCCGCCCTCCCGGTCGAGGTACGCGAGGACGTCCTCGGTGCGCAGGACGTCCTCGCCGTCGCGGGGCCTGAGCCGCACGACCGTCCCGGCCGGGTCGAGGCCGTGATGGACGGCCTGGCTCGCCACCGCGTAGGAGTCGGACGGGAACGCCGCGTCCTCGATGACGATGCGGGTCCGCGTACCGGCGGGCCGGTAGAAGCTCGCCATCATCAGGTGCAGGTTCACCGTCAGCGAGTTCATCGCGACGACCTCGTGCGGCAGCGCGCCCACGAGGCGGGCGGCGGGCCCGCGCAGCAGCTCGTGGTAGTCCACCCAGGGGCGGCGCCCCTGCGTGTGGGCCTCGACGGCGAGCCGCGCCCAGTCGTCCAGCTCCTCGCGGAGCCGCCCCGCCACGCTCCTCGGCTGGAGCCCTAGGGAGTTGCCCGCGAAGTACGCGGCCTCCGCGTAGGGCCCGCCGGGCGCGGGCGGGACGAGGAACTCCCCGCGCAGCGTGGGCAGCGGATCGGTCTCGTCGAGGCGCCGCGCCTCGTCCTCCAGGGTCACTGCGTCATTCCTTCGGTGGTCACCAGGTCGTGGGCGGGCGCGAAGAACGCCTCCGCGTTGCCGCCGAGCAGCAGGGCGCGCTCGGCGCCGTCCAGGCCGGGGCACGCACGGATCGTCGCCCCCGGGTCCTTCTCGCCGAGCGGGAACGGGTAGTCGGTGCCGAGCATGACGCGTCCGGGACCCATCACGTCCACGAGCAGCCGCAGCGCGCGCGGGTCGAACACGGCCGAGTCGACGTGGAACCGGCCGACGTACTCCGACGGGGGGCGCGGCGAGTCGGCGCGCACGATGTCGCGGCGGTGCCAGGCGTTGTCGGCCCGCCCGAGCAGGAAGGCGAAGCTGCCTCCGCCGTGGCAGAAGCACAGCCGCAGGGACTCGGGGAGGCGCTCGAACGCCCCCGACAGCATCAGCCCGAGGATGCTCAGCTGCGTTTCGGCGGGCATGCCGGACAGCCACGGCAGCATGTGGCCGCGCATCCGGTCGCCGCCGAGCATGTCCCACGGGTGCGCCAGGACCGGCAGGCCGAGTTCCGCGCAGTACGCGAGGAACGCCGTGATCCCCTCGTCGTCGAGGTTGCGGTCGCCGACATGGTTGCCGATGTGGACGCCGCGGTGCCCGGCGGCGGCGGCCCGCTTGGCGACCTCGCAGGCGAGCTCGGGATCCTGGAGCGGCACCTGGCAGAGCGGCAGGAGCCGGTCGGGGACGTCCGAGCAGAACGCCAGGATGCGCTCGTTCACGAAGTCGCACCAGTCGGCGGCGCGGGACGGCTCGGCCGCGTACCCGAACATCAGCGGCGTGGACGAGACGGCCTGCCGGTCGACGCCGGCGGCGTCCATGTCGGCCACGCGGCGCGCGGCGTCCCAGAGCGCCTCCCCGACGGGCCGGTACTCGGCGTCGCCGCACATCATCATGCCGGCGCCTCCGCCGTCGACGCGCAGCCACGGCTGGCCCTCGTCGGCGAGCAGCCGCCCCTCGTCGCGGCCGATCACCGGGAAGACGTGCGTGTGGACGTCGAAGACCGTCACCGAGGCCCCGTCAGACACGGGGCGCCGTCGTCGGGGTCATGGACCGCGGCCACTGCCGGCCCGGGTGCACCGCGCCGCAGTTCGGGCATTTCCTGTCGCCGCCGTAGAAGCCCTCGAAGGCGGGCGGCAGGTCGTCCACGATCGAGCGGACCTGGAGCTCGGCGCGGTGGACGAGGTGGTGGCACTCGGTGCAGTACCACTCGAACGCCTCCGTGAGGCCCTCGGGGCGCGGGATCTCCACGACGAGGCCGATCGACCCGGGCTCGGGCCGCTGCGGCGAGTGCCGGACGTGCGCGGGCAGCAGGAAGACGTCGCCCTCGTTGATCTGCAGGTCGGTGGGCGGGCGGCCCTCCTCCTCCATGACCCGCAGCACCATGTTGCCCTTGAGCTGGTAGAAGAACTCCTCGGTCGGGTCGTCGTGGAAGTCGGTGCGCTGGTTGGGGCCGCCGACCACCATGATGATCAGCCCGGCGTCGTCGAAGACCTGCACGTTGCCGACCGGCGGCTTCAGCAGGTCGCGGTGCTCCTCGATCCAGGCGTCGAAGTTGAACGGCCGTCCGAACGACAGCTGGGGCAGGGTCATGCTCCGCCCTCCTTTCCGGTCCGCGTCGCCCGCGGGATGTGCGCGACGCACGAGATCTCGATGAGCAGGTGCGGGTGCGGGAGCTGGTGGACGGCGACGGTCGTGCGGGCGGGGCCGGTCTCGTCGAAGTACTCCCCGTAGACCTCGTTGTAGCCGCCGAAGTCGTTCATGCTCACCAGGTAGGTGGTGACGCTGACGACGTCGGACAGGCCGCCGCCCGCCGCCTCCAGCAGGTCGCGGATGTTCTCGATGACGGCGCGGGTCTGCTCCCGGACGTCGAGGTCGGTGACGCCCATCGCGTCGGCGCTCGCCCCGGCGAACGTCCCGTCCGGGCGGCGCGAGCTCGTCCCGGACACGAACACCAGGTCGCCCGCCCGCCGCAGGTGCGGGAACCGGCCGCGCGGCGGGGCCTTGCCCTCGACGAGGATCGCGTCGTCCATCAGGTCGTCACCTCCACGGCGCCCAGGCCCGCCCCGACGACCCGGACGTGGGCGTCCTTCGGCAGCGGGACGGCGGCCGTCGCGGCGCCGGCGAGGACGATCCAGCCCGGCTCCAAAGTCATCCCGGCGCCGAGCGCGAGCCGGGCCGCCGCCCGCAGCGACCGCGCCGGGTCCCCGAGGATCGCGGCGGACGAGCCCGCCTGCACCGGCCGCCCGTCGATCTCCAGCAGCAGCCCGGCGTTGGACAGGTCGCGGGGCGCGTGCCAGGCGCCGACGCCGAACCGCGCCGCCGAGGCGTTGTCGGCGATGACGTCCGGGAGCGTGAACGCGAAGTCCTCGTAGCGGGAGTCGAGCACCTCGAACCCGACCGCGACGCCGGCCACGGCCGACTCGACCTCGGCGGCGGAGCGGACCTCCCGCCCGATCAGGTAGGCGATCTCGGGCTCGATCCGCGGATGGACGAGGCGGGACACGTCCACCGCCCCCTCGGCCGCCATGCCGTCGGTCAGCAGGCCCCAGATGACGTCGTCCACGCCCATCTGGACCATCTTGGCCCGGCTGGTGAACCCCATCTTCACCCCGGCGAGCCGCTCGCCCCTGCGGCGCCGCCGCTCGATCCCGGCGCGCTGCACCGCGTACGCCGTGGCGACGTCCAGCGGCGTCCGGGCGGTCAGCTTGGGGATCGCCCGGACGTCCCGGGCGGCGTCGTCGAGCGCCGCCGCGAGGGCGTGCACGTCCACCATCAGGACTCCTCCTTGCCGAACGCGACGCGGACGTCGCCGAGCCCGTCGATGCGCGCCTCGAACACGTCGCCCGGGCCGGCCGGGACCACCGGGCCGAGCGCGCCGGTCAGGACGGTGTCGCCCGCGCGCAGCGGGCGGCCCACGCGGACGAGGGTGTCGGCGAGCCAGAGCGCGGCGTTCAGCGGATGCCCGAGGCAGGCGGCGCCGTTGCCGGTCGAGACCTGCTCGCCGCGGCGCTCCATCACCATCCCGCACAGGCGCAGGTCGACGTCCTTGAGCGGGACGGGCCGGTTGCCCAGCGCGTACATGCCGGAGGAGGCGTTGTCGGCGACCGTGTCGGCGAGCGTGATGTCCCAGTCGCGGACGCGGCTCCCCACCACCTCGATGGCGGGCAGCGCGAACGCCGTCGCGCGGATCACGTCGGCGGCGGTGTGCCGCTCGTGGGTCAGGTCGCGCTCCAGCACGAGGGCGACCTCCGCCTCGGCGCGCGGCTGGAGCACGGCGCCGGCGGGGATCTCCTCCCCGTCGGGAACGGCCATGTCGGCGAACAGCATCCCGAAGTCGGGGCTGTCCACCCCGATCTGCGCCTGCACGGCGCGCGACGTTAGGCCGATCTTGCGGCCCGCGAGGCGGCGCCCCTCCCCCAGCCAGCGGTCGGTCAGCCGGTCCTGGACGGCGTAGGCGTCGTCCGCCGTACCGATCAGGTCGCGTACGGGCGCGCACGGCGTGCCGCCGGCGTAGGCGCCGAGGAGACGCTCGGCGGCGGCGTCGAGGTTCGTGGTCACTTGGCTCGCTCTCAGATCTGGACGCAGACGTTGACGGGCTCGGAGAAGAAGTCCAGGGAGTACTCTCCCCCCTCCCTGCCGATCCCGGACGCCTTGACGCCGCCGAACGGGGTGCGCAGGTCGCGCAGGTTCCAGCAGTTCACCCAGACGATCCCGGTCTCGACACGCGGCGCCACCCGGTGGGCGCGCGACAGGTCCCGCGTCCACACCGTGGCGGCGAGCCCGTAGGGGCTGTCGTTGGCGAGCGCGAGGGCCTCGTCCTCGGTGTCGAACGGCGCCACGTGGCAGACGGGCCCGAAGATCTCCTCCCGCACGGCCCGGGCGGTCTCGGGGAGCCCGGTGAGGACGGTCGGCTGGACGTGGAAGCCGCCGTCCCGCGCGTCCCCGAACTCGGGGGCGCCGCCGCCGGCGACGACCGTGGCGCCCTCCTCGCGGGCGAGCCGGAGGTACGACAGGACCTTGTCGCGGTGCCCGGCCGAGATCATCGGCCCGTAGCCGTCCAGCGCGCGGGCCCGCTCGCCAAGCCTCGCGACGAACTCCTCGAAGACGGGGCGCTCCACGTAGACGCGCTCGGTGCACAGGCAGATCTGCCCGGAGTGGGTGAAGCAGGAGCGGACCGTGCCGTCGACGGCGGCGTCCAGGTCGGCGTCGGCGAAGACGAGCGCGGGGTTCTTGCCGCCCAGCTCGAACGAGACGGGGGTGACGTGGTCGGCGGCGTTGCGCATGATCGCGGCGCCGGTGGCCGACTCGCCGGTGAACGCGATCGCGTCCACCCCGGGGTGCCCGGTGAGGAACTCCCCGGCCGCGCCCGGGCCGTGCCCGTGCACCAGGTTGAACACGCCGGGGGGAAGGCCCGCGTCGTCCATCACCCGGGCGAGCAGCGTCGCGGTGGAGGGCGTCTCCTCCGACGGCTTGGCCACCACGGCGTTCCCGCACGCGAGCGCGGGCGCGATCTTCCAGGTCGACAGCAGCAGCGGGAGGTTCCACGGCGAGACGACCGCCACCACCCCGAGCGGCCGGCGCACGGTGTAGTTGAGCGCCTCGCCCGTCCCCGAGCTCCACCCCGGGACCCGCGTGGTGTAGGCCCGTTCCGGGCGCCCGTACAGCAGGTCGGCATAGGCGCGGAAGTTGCCGACGGCGCGCGGCACGTCGACGGTCTCGGCGAACGCACGGGGCCTGCCGGTGTCGGCGACCTCGGCGTCGACGAACTCCTCGAACCGCGCCTGGACGCCGTCCGCGACGCGCCGCAGCGCCGCGGCCCGCTCCTCGGCGGCCATCGCGCCCCAGGGGCCCTTCAGCGCGGCACGGGCCGCGGCCACGGCGTCGTCCACGACCTCCCGCGTGGCCTCGGGGACGGCGCCCAGCTCGGTACCGTCCACCGGCGCGATGAGGGGAAAGGCCGGACCGTCCGAACGGAACACCCCGCCGACGTAGTGCTCAGCCTTCATCCGCTTCCCTCCCGCGTGGCTCGACCCCCCGATACTCACCCGCGAAGCTATGCCTGGCAAATACCAAATCCCCCGGCCGCTATGACGGAACGGCTATGGTGGTCCCCTCCGTCCGCTGGCCGGATACGGACAAGATCGCGCCTTGCCGAGCCCCGTGATCCATGTCACTTTGATCTTGTGATCGCCGGTGATCTCCGGGAGGCCCGCAGTCATGACCCGCGGCACCGGCCCGCTGGACCCGCCCCCCTTCCTCCGTCTCGACCCGCCCGAACTCGACGGCGGTGACCTGGTCGTCCGGGCCAGGCCGACCGAGTCCCGGGCCCGGACCCGCACCAGCCCCCGCGCCCCGCTGGCCTACCTCTACGAGCGCCCCGACGAGCACGAACCGGAGCGGACGACGAGGCTCGCGGCGGGCCACTACGACCGCAGCAGCCTGACCTGGACGTTCTCCGGCGACATCCCGGGGATCATCGGGATCACCGAGCCGACCTCCCCCTAGCGGCCGCCCCCGCGCCCCGCCCCCGCCCTCCTCGGCGCTCCCGCTCCGCCCACGCACGCCCGCATGTCGGACAGGCACGTCCGCCCAGCAGAAAGGCACGCCCATGCCCGGAACCCTGACCAGGCCCGCTCTCCGCACCACCCGCGCCTTCATCTCCCCCGACCACGCCGGCTTCGATCCGGCGGGCGTCCCCACCCCGGACGGTGACGAGCGGCCGTTCGGCTACGCCTACTCCACCCCGTGGGGGACGCCCGACGACGGCGCCCCCGCGGCCGACCCGCAGGCGGGCCACTACGACCCCGCGACCCAGACCTGGGTCGGCCCGGAGGGCGAGGACGTCACCGCCGGGTACAGCTCGTACACGACCACGGGATCAGGCCAGCCGCCGTGGGGCGACAAGATCCTCGACGACGTGTGCGCCTGACGCGTGGGCGCCGAGGCCGAGGTCCTGGTCCTCACGCAGGACTTCGACCCCACGGTCGACCCGGTCGGGACGGATCCTGTACGACGGAGTCGACGTCGCGAGCGCCGCCCCGGAGGAACTGCGCGCCTCCGTCGCCGTGCTCTTCCAGGACTTCGAGCGCTACCTGCTGCCGGCGTCCGACAACATCGCGCTGGGCAGGCCGGAGCGCGCCCGCGACCGGGAGGCCGTCGAGCGCGCCGCGCGCGCCGCGGGGGCGGACCCGTTCCTGCGCGGGCTGCCGGACGGCTACGAGACGCTGCTCGGACCGGAGTTCGCCGGAGGCACCGACCTGTCCGGCGGCCAGTGGCAGCGGGTGGCCCTCGCCCGGGCGTTCTTCCGCGACGCGCCGTTCGTCATCCTCGACGAGCCGACCGCCACCCTGGACGCCCGCGCCGAGCACGACCTCTTCGAGCGCCTCAGGGACCTGCTCGCGGGACGGACCGTGCTGCTCATCTCGCACCGCTTCTCGACCGTCCGGACGGCGGACCACATCTACGTGCTCGCCGGCGGCCGGATCGCCGAGCACGGCACCCACGCGTCGCTGATGGCCGCCGGCGGGCGCTACGCCGAGCTCTTCGCCCTCCAGGCGGAGGGGTACCTCGACCCGGCCGCCATACCCGGACGGTGACCCCAGAGCCGCCGGATATGACCGAACTGTGATACCAAGTCAGCATGCGCGCGATCGACCTGCTCAACGGACGGCTCAAGCTGCGGCACCTGGTGCTCGTCGTCGCCATCGCCGACCACGGCAGCGTCCTGCGGGCCGCCGAGCATCTTCGCCTCGCGCAGCCAGCGGTGACGCGGAGCCTGCGCGAGGTCGAGGGCGTCCTCGGCGTCGAGCTGTTCACCCGCGGCCCGCGCGGCATGACCCCGACGATGTTCGGCGACGCGTTCGTCGAGCACGCCCGCGCCGTCCTGGCCGAGCTCCGCCGCGCCGGCGAGCGCATCAGCGGCCTGGCCGACGGCGAGGTCGGCACGGTCACGATCGGCACCCTGCTCGCCGGCTCCAGCGTCCTGCTCCCCCGCGCGATCGCGGCGCTCAAGCGCGACCGCCCCGGCATCACCGTCATCGTCCAGGAGGCCACCTTCGACGCGCAGGTCCCCCGCCTGCTGGACGGCGAGATCGACCTGATCCTCGGCCGCCTCAACCCGATCGGCGACCTGCGCGGCCTGCGCCAGATCACCCTCTACGGCGAACCCGTCCGCCTCGTCGCCCGCCTCGGCCATCCGGCGCGCTCCGTTCCCGACCTCGGCCTGGCCGACCTGCTCGCCTACCCGTGGGTGCTGCCGCTGGAGCAGACGGCGCTGCGGTCGGAGCTGGAGCAGGTCTTCCGCGCCGGCGGCCTTGACCCGCCCGGCGACCTCGTCGAGTGCACCTCCGTGCTGACCGTCCGCACCCTCGTCCGCGACACCGACATGATCGCCGCCCTGCCCGAGCTGGTCGCGCGGACCGACGCCGACATCGCGCCGCTCCCGGTGCCGCTGGAGACCGTCCGCCGCCAGGTGGGCGTCACGCTGCCCGCGCGGCGCGCCCCGACCCCGTCCGCCCGGCTGATGCTGGACCACCTGCGCCGCGCGGCCGCCGAGATCACCGCGGGCTGATCACACCGCGCGGACCAGGTCGACGAGCGCCCGGCCCACCGCGGAGTCCGGATCCGCGAGGTCGAGGACCACGTCGAAGTGGTCGCGGCCCGGCACGATCATCAGGTCCCCCGCGTCCCAGCGCGGATGGAACATCCGGGACTGCGCGAGGAAGCCGTCCCCGTCGTCCTCCCCGGCGACGAGGACGGCCGGGCAGCGGTACGGTGCCGGCAGCAGCGCCGGGCTGAGCGCCGCGGCCCGCGCCAGGTCGAGCCGCACGGCCTCGTTGACGTAGACGCGGGTGATCGGGCGGATGTCGAACAGCCCGCTGAAGGGCATCGCGGCCTTGACGACGTCGGCGGGCAGCCCGAGCGGCTCCTGCCAGCCGCCGACCATCGTCATCCCGGTCAGGTGACCGCCCGCGGAACTGCCCCCCACCACGATCCGCTCGGGGTCCAGGCCGTGCTCGCGCCCGTGCCGGTACACCCAGGCCACGGACGCCCGAGCCTGCCGGACGATCTCCTCCAGCGTCGCCTTCGGCGCCAGCGTGTAGTCGGGCACCACGGTCGCGACGCCCTGCTCGTGCAGCATCCCCGCCATGAACGACGACACGTCCCGCGACAGCGCCATCCAGTAGCCGCCGTGCAGGAAGACGAACACCGGCCGCAGCTCCTCGCCGGTGCCCCAGACGTCGAGCCGCTCCCCGCTCGCCTCGTCGTAGACGATCCCCGGGTGCCCCGGCAGCCCGTCGACGGCCGCCTCCGACATGGCCCGGTACCGGGCCATGTACCGGTCGAACAGCTCGGGCCCGGCCTTCCTGCGCACGTTGTAGGCGACGTCAAGCTCCTCGTCGCTCAGCTCGCTGCCCGGCCAGTCGTCCAGATCGTCCACGAACGCCCCTTCCCCTCCGGGGCAAGCCTCGCGCCCGCCCGGGCCACGATCCAATACCTTCCCCGCCTCGCGGTATCACGCCCTCGCCATACCCGGGCGGCGGCCCCCGCCGCGCCGGCCGGGAGGGGGGCCGTCAGAGCACCTTGCCGAGGAAGGCCTTCGTGCGCTCGTTCCTCGGGCGGTCCAGGACCTCGGAGGGGGTGCCGGACTCCACGATCACGCCGCCGTCCATGAAGACGACGCGGTCGGCGACCTCGCGCGCGAAGCCGATCTCGTGCGTGACGACGATCATGGTGAGGCCCTCCTCGGCGAGGGTCTTCATGGTGTCCAGCACGTCCCCGACCAGCTCGGGGTCCAGCGCGGAGGTCGGCTCGTCGAACAGCATCAGCTTCGGCCGCATCGCCAGCGCGCGGGCGATCGCGACGCGCTGCTGCTGCCCGCCGGACAGGTGGCGGGGGTAGCCGCCCGCCTTGTCGGCGAGGCCGACCTTGGCCAGCAGCTCCCCGGCCCGCGCCCGGGCCTCGGCGCGGGACTCGCCGCGCACGCCGGTCGGCGCCTCGACGACGTTCTGCAGGACGGTGAGGTGCGGGAACAGGTTGAACTGCTGGAACACCATGCCGATCTCGCGGCGCTGCCGGGTGATCTCGCGCTTGCGCAGGTGCCGGGGCTTCCCGCCGGACACGCTGAACCCGATCAGCTCGCCGTCCACGTGGACCGAGCCGCCGTCGATGGTCTCCAGGTGGTTCACGCACCGCAGGAACGTCGACTTGCCCGAACCCGACGGCCCGAGGACGACGACGACCTCGCCGGGGCTCACGTCCAGGTCGACGCCCTTCAGCACCTCCAGGTGGCCGAACCTCTTGCGGACGCCTCGCGCCCGCACCATCGGGACGGCTGCCGCCCGGTCCTTCTCCAGCGCGGTCACGGCGACACCTCCGGGGCGGGACGGCGGCGCCGCATCAGGACGAAGTCCCAGAAGCCCTGCCGGGCGTCGCGGGTGGCGCCGCGCGAGTAGTGGTGCTCGATGAACGACTGCCCGACGTACAGGATCGAGGTGATCACCAGGTACCAGAGGCAGGCGACGAGCAGCAGCGGGATGGTCTGGAACGTCCGGTTGTAGATCGACTGGACGGTGTAGAGCAGGTCGGCGAGGGCGATCACGCTGACCAGCGAGGTGGCCTTCAGCATGTTGATCACCTGGCTGCCGGTCGGCGGGACGATGAACCGCATCGCCTGCGGCAGCACGATCCGCCGGAAGGTGCGGGCGCCGCCCATGCCGAGCGCCTGCGCGGCCTCGGTCTGGCCGGGGTCCACGGCGAGCAGCCCGCCGCGGATGATCTCCGCCATGTAGGCGGCCTCGTTCAGGCCGAGGCCGAGGATGGCGGCGATGAGCGGGGTGATGAGGTGGTTGGTGTCGCCGTGCAGGAACTCCGGCCCGAACGGGACGCCGACCGACAGCCGCGGCAGCAGCGCCGACAGGTTGTACCAGAGCACGAGCTGCACCAGCACGGGCACGCCGCGGAAGAACCACACGTACAGGCCGCACGCGGTGCGCAGCAGCGGGTTGTCCGAGAGCCGCCCCACCGCGAGCATGATGCCGCCCGCGATGCCGACCGTCATCGCGATGACGGTCAGTTCGAGCGTGATGGCGATGCCGTCTCCGATGATGGAGGCGTTCATGTAGCGGCCGACGACGTCCCACTGGAAGTTGTCGTTGGTCCACAGCAGGTGGGCGAACTGGGCGGCCAGCACGAGCACGACGAGCGAGGCGACCCACCGCAGGGGATGCCGCACGCGCGCCGCGCCCGCCACGTCGACGTCGCCGACGGTGCCGCGCGGATGCTCCTTGGTCATGGTCACCTCGGCCTCACCCCTTCCTGGGCGCCAGGTTCACGCCCGGCTTGTCGAGCATGTTGGCGGTCAGGCCCCACTTGGTCATGACCTTCTTGTAGGTGCCGTTCTCGATCAGCTTCCGGAACCCTTCGAGCAGGACGTCCCGCAGCGGCGAGTCCTTGGCGACGACCGAGCCCTGGTAGAGGTCGCCGAACCCGTTGGCCTTGCCCGTCCCGGCGAGCTCCAGGTCGTCGCCCGACTGCTTCACGAAGTAGCTGAGCGGCGCCTGCGAGGAGAAGAAGCCGTCGGCCCGGTGGGAACGGACGGCGAGGATCGCGGTCGGCTGGTCCTTGTAGGACTGCACCCCCACGGCGGGCTTGCCCTGCTGGACGCACGCGGCCGACTGGGACTTGACGACGTCCTCGGCGGAGCCGCCCGCCATCACCGAGATCTTCATCCCGCACGTGTCGGTGATGGAGCCGATGTGTTTGGGGTTCCCCTTCGGGACCGCGAAGACGACGAACTCGCGGACCCAGTCGACGAAGTCGTTGGCGCTCTCGCGCTCGGGGAAGTCGCCGACCGGGCCCATCGCGAAGTCGTACCGGTCGGCCTTGATGCCGGTGAGCAGGCTGGGCAGCCCGTCCACGGTGACGTGCTCGATCTTGACGCCGAGCAGCTGGCTGAGCGCGGTGGACAGGTCGGCGGAGGCGCCGCTCAGCGACCGGCCGTCCGAGCCCGCGATCTCGTAGGGCGGGAACGAGCCGTTGTTGGCCGAGACCAGCGTTCCGGACGCCTTGTTCTTGGCGGGGAGCCGGTCGTGCAGCCCGTGGTCGAGCGTCTGGCGCAGGTCGGCGGCGCCGACGCCCTGCGAGGACTCGCCGTTGAGGATCCCCTCGGCCTCGGGCGGGTTCGCCCCGCACGCGGCGGTCCCCGCGAGCAGGGCCGCCGCCGACAGGGCGGCGATGGCGCGTCTCATGCGGTCTCCTTCAGCGGGCGGATGGACGGGTCGACGCGGAACCGGCGGTTGGCGAGCACGGGCAGCGCGCGGCGCGCCTCGGCCAGCTCCTCCCGGTCGGCGATGGCCCACAGGAGGCCGGGCCGGTCGCCCAGCCGGTCGCGGACGGTGCCGAGCGGGTCGACGACCATGCTCGATCCGATGTTGCGGCGGCCGCACTCCCCCGACGCCGCGACATAGCAGGTGTTCTCCAGCGCGCGGGCGGTCACCATGACCTCCCAGTGCCGCTCCTTCGCGGGACCGCGCACCCAGGCGGCCGGCACCGCGAGCACGTCGGCGCCCGCGTCGACCAGCAGCCTGGCCATTTCCGGAAATCGTATGTCGTAGCAGGTCATGAGGCCGACCTTCCAGCCGTCGCAGTCGACGACCACGGGCTCCCCGTCGCCGGGCGCCACCCGGTCGGACTCCCGCGCGCCGAACGCGTCGTAGAGGTGGACCTTGCGGTAGGCGGCGACGAGCTCGCCGTCGCGGACCGCGACGAGGGTGTTGTGGACCTTGCCGTCCCCGGCCGGCTCGTGGACGCCCGCGACGATCGTCATGGGCGAGCCTTCGCTGTGGGCGCGCAGGCCCGTGACGAAGGGGCCGTCCAGCGGCTGCGCCGCGCCGGCGATGCGGGCGGGCTCGTCGATGAACAGGGCGAGGGCGTCCTCGGGCAGCACCAGCAGGCCGGCGCCGCCCCGGACGGCCTCGTCGATCAGCGTCACGCAGGTCTTGAGGTTGGTCTGCCAGTCCTCGGTGGAGGCGAACTGGCCCACGGCGATCCTCATCCGAAGAGCTCCTCGGCCTTGATCGGGCGGGGCGCGATGCCCTGCTCGTGCAGTTCCGCGCAGAACGCGGCGGTCATGGCGGCGTTGGCCTCGGCCCCGTAGGGCATCCAGTCGGGTCCGAAGATCCGCGCCTGCGCCTCCAGCTCGTCCAGCAGCCAGGGCGTGGTGTCGGCGAGCAGCCGGCGGCGCTCCAGCCAGAGGCGCTTGGACGCCTCGAAGGCGTCCTGGACGACCTCGGGCAGCCAGGGGTGGGCGTCCACGACCTCGCGCTTGAGGGCGAGGAGGTGGATGCCGGGGACGAACCCGGTCCGGGCGTAGTAGGCCGTCTCGGCGGCGCGGTAGTCGCCGTAGAGGTGGCGGAAGCGGCCGCGGGCGGTGAACATCTCCGGCGGCATGAACGGCGTGAAGACCGCGTCGAGGCTCCCGTCGGCGAGCCCCTCGACGAGGGGCGTGCCCGTGACCCGCACGTTGCCGGGCAGCGGCCGGGAACCGACGCGGTCCTTGCCGGTCTCGCCGGCCGCGAGCGACCCGACGCGCCACTGGACGCCGGACAGGTCGACGCCCTCGGCCCGCAGCAGCGCCCGCGTCCAGGTGTTGCCGGAGTCGGGCCAGCCGGTGAGCCCGATCGTGGCGCCCGCCAGGTCCCGCGGGGAGGACAGGCCGCTGCTCCAGCGGACGAGCACGCAGCGGTGCCGGAAGCCGCGCATCAGGAACACCGGCAGGCCGACGAGCCGGTCGTCGCCGCTCGCCCGGGCGAGGGCGTAGCGGCTGAAGGACGTCTCGCCGCCGTCCAGGTCCGGCTCGGCGAGGACGTCGGGGGTGACGTCCCGGGTCTCGACCTCCAGGGCCGCCCCCCGGGCGCCCGCCCGGCCGGTCAGCAGCGGGACGAGATGGTCCCAGTCCCGCACCGCCAGACGAATCCGTGGAATCGGCACAGCACTCCATTTCCGCATGTAGAAGGGGGTTTGCCCGCCCATCGGGGCGCGATGGGACCCGACTTTAGGCTCTGTTTGTAGCCAGTACAATGGGCGTTTTGTTACTGCACATAACTTGTCCGGAGGTACCGTGACCGACGCGGCGTGGCTGGCCGAGCGCATCGGCGACCGCACGGCCCGGGGCATCGCCGCGGCGATGACCGGCCTGATCCGCGGCGGGGAGATCCCGGCGGGCACCCGGCTGCCGACCGTCCGGGGCCTGGCGGCGGAGCTCGGGGTGAGCCCCGGCACCGTCGCCGACGCCTGGGCGACGCTGCGCCGCCACCGCGTCGTCAGCGCCCAGCGGCGGCGCGGCACCGTGGTGATCGGCCCCCCGAACGTCCCGCACCCGGCGCGGTACGAGCGGATCGGGGAGTTCGGCACCCGGCTCGCGATCGACCTCGCCGTCGCCGCGCCCGACCCGGCGCTGCTGCCGCCCCTGGAGGCGGCGCTCGCGGCCGGCGCGCGGACCCCGCGCCTCAACGACTACACCCGCGAGACGATCACGCCCGCGCTGCGCGCCGCCGTCGAGCCGGGCTGGCCGTTCCCCGCCGCCGCCATGCTCACCGCGGGCGGCGGCTACGAGGGCGTCCAGCTCGTCTGCCAGACCGTCGCCGTCCCCGGCGACCGGATCGCCGTGGAGGATCCGACCGGCGCCCGGCTGCTGGACATCCTGGAGGCGCAGGGCGCGGAGATCGTCCCGGTCGCCTGCGACGCCGAGGGCCCGGAGCCGGACTCGCTCGCCGAGGCCCTCGCGGCGGGGCCGGCCGCCTTCGTGTACCAGCCGCGGGCCCACACGCCCCGCGGGCACGCGCTCACCCCCGCGCGGGCCGCCGCGCTCGCCGCGCTCCTCGCCCCGGTCAGCACGCTCGTGATCGAGGACGACGGCACCGGCGAGGCGTCCGCCTCACCGGCCGTCAGCGTCGGCTCCCACCTGCCGGACCGCACCGTCCTCGTGCGCTCCTACTCCAAGTCGCACGGCCCCGACCTGCGCATCGCCGTGATCGGCGGCGCGGCCGAGCCGGTGGAGCGGGTCCGGGTCCTGCGCAGCTTCGGCACCGGCTGGACGAGCCGCGTCCTGCAGGACGCCCTGGCGCACCTGCTGACCGACCCCGCCGCCGGGGAGATCGTGGCACGGGCGCGCCTGGCCTACGCCGAGCGCCGCGAAGGGCTGGCCGCCGCGCTCGCCGAGCGGGGAGTGCCGACGGGCAACCGCGACGGCCTGATGCTGTGGGTTCCGGTCGCCGACGAGTCCGGCGCCCTGGTCACGCTGGCCGCGCACGGCGTCGCCGCCGCGCCCGGCAGCCGCTACCAGATCGTCCCGTCCGGCCCGCACCTGCGGATCGCGACGAGCCGCCTGCACGACGCTCCGTTCCCGCTCCCGGAGCTGGCCGACCTGATCGCCCTGGCCGCCCGGCCCCGCTAGGGGACGAGCCCGGGGAGGTCGCCGGCGTGGTCGCGCAGGTAGGCGGCGAGCATCTCGGGGACGAGGTTCAGGTGCTCCAGACCGGCGGGCGTGCACGGGACGAGGTCGACGTCATAGCGCCCTTTCGAGGGGTCGTCGAACTCGGGGCCGTGCCGGCGCGAGAGGTCCATCGTCACCAGGCGGCAGACGTAGAAGGTGTTGAGGCGGTACAGCTCGGGGCTCTGCTCGGCGCACGCGAAGACCTGCCGGACGGGCCCGGCGGTCGCGCCGAGCTCCTCGTCCAGCTCCCGGCGCAGCGCGGCCTCGGTGGAGGCGTCGGTGGGCTCGATCTTGCCGCCCGGGGTCGTCCAGTAGACGGGACGGCCGGGCACGGTCCGGCGCAGCAGGACGAGCGAGCCGCTGTCCAGCAGGAGGGCGCGGGCGCCCCGGCGGACCCTCACGCGTTCAGGTAGGCCAGGACGGCGAGCACGCGGCGGTGCCCGCTGTCGGTGGGCGGGAGGCCGAGCTTGGCGAACACGGCGCCGATGTGCTTGCTCACCGAGCGCTCGGTGATGACGAGGGTCGCGGCGATCGTGGCGTTGTCGAGGCCCTGCGCCATCAGCCCGAGGACCTCGCGCTCGCGGGGCGTGAGCTCCTGGAGCGGGTCGCGGCGGGACGTCATCAGCTGGGACACGACCTCGGGGTCCAGGGCGGTGCCCCCGGCGGCGACACGGTCGAGGGCGTCGAGGAACTCGTCGACGCGGCCGACCCGGTCCTTGAGCAGGTAGCCGACGCCCCCGGCGCCGCCGGCGAGCAGCTCTGCGGCGTAGGTCTGCTCGACGTACTGCGACAGGACCAGCACCGGCAGGCCCGGCAGCCGCCTGCGCGCCTCGATCGCCGCGCGCAGCCCCTCGTCGCGGAACCCCGGCGGCAGCCGCACGTCGAGGACGGCGGCGTCGGGCCGGTGCTCCAGCAGTGCGGGCAGCACGTCCGGGCCGCTGCCGGCGGCGGCGACCACCTCGTGGCCGCCCGCGTCCAGCAGCATGGCGAGGCCCTCGCGGAGCAGCACGCTGTCCTCCGCGATCACGATCCGCACGGCAGCTCCACCTGAAGCGTCGTCCCTTCCCCGTCGGGGCTGTCGAGGCGGGTCGTCCCGTCGAGCGCCGCCACCCGGCGGCGGATGCCCGCCAGGCCGCTGCCCCGGTCCGGGTCGGCCCCGCCCTTGCCATCATCCCGCACGATGATCGTGAGGCGGGCGGGTTCGCGGCGGAGCACGACCCACCCGTGCCGGGCACCGCTGTGCCTGGCGATGTTGGTGAGGGCCTCGGCCACGACGAAGTAGGCGGCGGCCTCGACGGCGGCGGGCGCCCTGGCCTCCTCGACGTGCAGCTCGACGGGGATCGGCTGCGCGGCGGCGAGGGCCCGCAGCGCCCCGGCCAGGCCGCGGTCGGACAGGATCGGCGGGTAGATGCCGCGGATCACCGTCCGCAGCTGCGTGAGGGCCTCCTCGACGCCGTTGCGGGCCTCCAGGAACAGCGTCCGGGCCGCGTCCGGGTCGGCGTCGAAGCGGCGGTCGGCGAGGCCGAGCCGCAGGGCCGCGGCGACGAGCTGGGCCTGCGTCCCGTCGTGCAGGTCGCGTTCGATGCGGCGCAGCTCGGCGCCGTGCGCCTCCAGGGCCTCGGCGCGGGTCTCGGTCAGCTCCTCGACCCGCTCGGCGAGGCTGGTGCGCCGGGTGGGCGACAGCAGGACCTCGGCGAGCCTCGCCTGCCACCGCAGGAGCCTCGGTACAAGCCACAGCAGGATGGCGAGGTCGAAGGCGCCCTGGAGGAACGGCATCGTCAGCGCCTTCGGCCAGCTGTCCAGGGTGATGAACGCCGCCTGGGACCCCTCGGGCGCGGCCCACCACCACAGCGGCAGCGACAGCGTGAACGGGACGGCCGGCCACACCGCGACCGCGACCGCCGCCGCCATCAGGGCGGTGAGCCCGTGCGCCGCCATCCAGGCCGCGTCCCTCCAGGTGGAGGGCGATCGCAGCAGGCGGCGCGCCTCCCCGAGGCCCTCACCGGAGGACGGCCGGTACGGCTCGGGGATCTCGCGGCCGAGGACGCGTCCGGCCCGTCGCCGCTCGGCGTTCGCGAGCGCGCGCAGCGGCTTCACGGCCGACGGCAGCCACGGCAGCAGGAGGAGCGACAGGGCCAGCGCCGCCGTGAGCGGGACGAGCCCGGCCATCGCGGGCAGGCCCGTGCGCAGGGCTCCGACCAGCTCACCGGTCGCCCGCGCGCTGCGTCTCAGGGCTGCGTTCATCTCACCTCGCTGCACACCGTAGGCGACGCCGGCGGCCCGCGCACCCGGGCCTGCCCCCGGGCCGGTGGTGTAGCCCGCTACACCACCGTTTCGGGAGCGCGCGCCCATGTGCCCGGACCCCGGCGGAACCTAGGTTCGTCCAGGTGAGAGGCGGCATCCCACGGAGGGGAACCATGACCACGATGACGGCCGAGGCGACCGCGGAGGCGGTGGGCCTGGACGCGGTCGCCAAGACCTACGGGGCCGTGCGGGCCCTGGACGGCATCACCTGGACGTTCCGCCGCGGCGGGTTCACCGCGGTGATGGGGCCGTCCGGGTCGGGCAAGAGCACGTTCCTGCACTGCGCGTCCGGACTCGACCGCCCGAGCGGGGGCACGGTCCGGATCGGCGGCGTGGACATCGGAGGGCTGAGCGAGGCGAGGCGGACGCGGCTGCGCCGCGAGCGGATCGGGTTCGTGTTCCAGGCGTTCAACCTGATCCCGTCCATGGACGTCGAGCAGAACATCACGCTCCCGCTGCGGCTCGGCGGCGCCGAGCCCGACCCGGCCCGGCTGGAGGAGATCGTCCGGCGGGTGGGCCTCGCGGACCGGCTGCGGCACCGCCCCTCCGAGCTGTCGGGCGGGCAGCAGCAGCGCGCCGCGCTCGCCCGCGCGCTGATCACCCGCCCCGAGGTCGTCTTCGCCGACGAGCCGACCGGCGCGCTCGACCCGCGCACGGCCCGTGAGGTCCTGCGGATGCTGCGCGAGGCCGCCGACCTGACCGGCCAGACGGTCGTCCTCGTCACCCATGACCCGATGGCCGCCGTGTGGGCCGACTCGGTGCTGTTCCTCAGCCGCGGCCGCATCGTCGACGAGCTGGCGTCCCCGACCGCGGACGCGGTCATGTCCCGCTGGGAGACGCTGTGAAGGGCGCGGCCGTGAAGGGCAGGGGGGCGTTCGCCGGGATCTTCGTCGCGCTGGCGTTCGCGGCGACGCTCGTGGGGGCGTGCGGGGTGCTGCTGGAGTCGGCGCTGCGGGCGCACGCGCCGGTCGAGCGGTTCGGCGCCGCCGCCGCGGTGGTGACCGGCCCGCGGAGCGTCACGGACCGGATGGGCAGGTTCGCGGACGAGCCGGAGGAGCAGAGCCGGCCGCTGAGCGAGCCCGCCCCCGTCCCGGTCGCGGCCGCGGCGAGGCTGCGGGGCGTTCCGGGCGTGCGGGACGTGGTCGCGGACGTGTCCTTCCCCGCCCTGCTCTCCTCCGGGCGGCCGGTGGCGGGGCACGGCTGGGAGTCGGCGGCGCTCCGGCCCTACCGGCTGAGCGCGGGCCGCGCCCCGCGGGCACCCGACGAGGTCGTGCTGAGCCGGTCGTCGGGCGCGGCGCCCGGGACGGTGGTCCGCATCCAGGTAGACGGGCCGCCCCGCCCGTACCGGGTGTCCGGGCTCGTCGCCGAGGGTCCCGCGGCGGCGTTCTTCACCGCGGCGACGGCCCGGGCCCTCGACGGGCGCCCGGGCCTCGCCGACGCCCTCGCGGTGCTCGGCGCCCCCGACGAGGACGCGCTCCGCAAAGCCGCTCCCGGCCTCGCCGTATCCACTGGCGCGGCGCGCGGTGACACCGAGGATCCGGCCGTCGCCACCGCGCGCCCCGACATCGTGGAGCTGTCCGCCTCCCTCGGCGGCGTCGCCGTGATGACCGCGCTGGTGGTCGTCGGCGGCCTGATCGTGCTGTCGGTGCGGGAGCGGGCACGCGAGTTCGCGCTGCTGCGGGCGGTCGGCGCGACGCCCGGGCAGGTGCGGGGACGCCTCCTGCGCGAAACGCTGCGGGTCGGGGCGCCGGCCGCGCTGGCCGGTGGCGCGCTGTCCCTCGGGGTCGGCGCAGCGCTGCACGCCGCGATGCTCCGCGAGGGCGTCCTGCCCGACGGCTTCGGGCTGGCGCTCGGTCCGCTGCCCGCCCTCGCGGCGGTCGCAGTCACGCTTATCGCCGCCACCGCGACCGCGTTCCTCGCCTCCCTGCGGCTGTCGCGGATCCGGCCGGTACAGGCGCTCGGCGAGGCCGCCGCCGAGAACCCGCGCCTGCCGCGCTGGCGCGTCGTCACCGGCGCCGTCTTCCTCATCGCCGCCCTGAACGCGCTCGGCTTCTCGGCCGGCGCCACGGGCGCCGCCGCGAGCGCCTCGATCGGCGGCCTGGTGATCTCGCTGATCGTCGCCACGGCCTTCCTCGGGCCGCTGGTGGCGCGGGCCGGGAACCGGGTCCTGGGCCGCGCCGCCCGGGCCGCCTCGCCGGTCGCCGGGCGGATGGCCCAGCACGCCGCCGGCGCCGCCGCCCTGCGCGCCGGGTCGCTGATCACTCCGGTCGCCCTGGCCGTCGCGTTCGCCGGCGTCCAGCTCTTCGCGCAGACCACCGTCGCCCATGCCGCGCGGACGCAGGCGGAGGACGGGAACCGCGCCGACCGGATCGTGGTGGCGTCGGGCCCCGGGCTCCCGCACGACGTCGCCGAGTCGGTGCGCCTCGTCCCCGGAGTGACGGCCGCGACGCCGGTCAAGCGCACCACCGTCGTCATGGCGGTCAAGGAGATGGGCGAGAAGAACCTGCGCTCTCTGAACGGCAGCGGCATCGGCGCGGACGCCGCCGCGACCATGGATCCGGGAGTCTCGTCCGGCCGGCTCGGCGACCTGCGCGGCGGCGCCGTCGCGCTCAGCAGGGACGTGGCCGGCGGCCTGCGCGTCGGTTCGACCGCGCCGCTGTGGCTCGCGGACGGGACGCGGATCCGGGCGCGCGTCGTGGCCGTCTACGAACGCGGTCTCGGCTTCGGCGATGTGCTGCTCCCCCACGACGTCGTGACCGCGCACTCCGCCTCGCCGCTCGACGACCGCGTGCTCGTCCGCGGACGCGCCGACCTGAGCGCGGTCACGGCCGCCTACGCCGGGGCCGGGGCGGTCGCCCCGGACGCCTTCCAGGCGGGCCTCTCGCAGGAGATCAGGCTCCAGGGCTTCGTCAGCCTGCTGGTGGTCGCCGCGATCACGGGATTCATCCTCGTCGGCCTCGTCACGACGCTGGCGACGGCGACGGCGGCGCGCCGCCGCGAGTTCGCGCTGCTGCGGCTGGTCGGCGCCACCCGCCGCCAGGTCCTGCGGATGCTCCGCCTCGAGGCCGCGATCGTGCTCGGCACCGGCATCGCGGTCGGCGCCCTCATCGCGGCGGTGACCCTGACGGCGTTCGCGGCCCGCGTGACCGGCCTCCCCCTGCCCTCCGTCCCTCCTCTGGAATGCGCGGCGGTCCTCCTCGGCGTGGCCGGATCCGGCGCCGCCGCGATCCTCCTCCCGGCGCGCGCCGTGCTGCGCCGGCGCACCCCTCCCTCCCTCTCCTGAAAGGCGCCTCCATGAGCACCTCCACCCGCTGGACCCTGATCTGCGTCCTCATCGGCGTGAACGTCCTGTCGAACGTGGTCCTCGGGGACGGCTGGATCCAGATCGCCGTCAGCGCGGTCACCGGCCTCGCCGCCGTCGCCGTCCTGATCGACCTGCTGCTCCGCGGCCGCCGCGAGCCCTGAGCCCGCCGGGCCGCCCGGCCGGGGGACGACCGAACCGCACGGCTCGTCCCCCGGTCGGCCCTCACCGCCGTTACGATCGCCACTGGCATGCTCTGTACCGGAACGGCGTGAAATGGATGATGTGGAGGTCCGGCACCTGCCGGGCGATCTGCCGCAGCTGTTCGACGGCGGCGCCGGGGACGGCGCGCCCGGCCGGACGCTGTCGGTTCCGCTGCCCGAGGGGGATCTGGTCTGGCCCGACCCCGGGTACCCGCAACGGCAGCACCTCCTGCGGCCCGCGTTCTGGCTGAGCGACGAGCCCGTCGGCGGCGAGCTGTGGGCCCGGTTCCACGCCGAGCACACCCGGTCGGGGCTGTGGCCGCTGCTCATGGACGAGTCCGACCAGCCCTGGGCGGCCGGCCAGATCGCCCCCGAACCGGTGGCCGAGATCGGCAACTACCACCCCCACGCGTTCATGTACGAGGTGTGGGCCGACTGGGCCGAGCAGGCCGCCGACGACGACCACGACGACCTCGCCCCCTACGGACGGCACTGCCCCGGCCCGGCGCCCGCGGGCGTCCCGGTCGACGACCCGGGCGCCATGGCCGGCCGGCACGCCCGCGCCCTCGCCGCCCGCGGCCTGTCGCTCGGACTGGTCGCCGTGGACCGCGGCGCCGACGCGCTCGCCGCCGTCGGCTGGCAGGGCGCGCTGAACCACAACGAGTGGACGGCGCCGCTCGCGGCCGTCCTGCGCAGCTGGGAGGACCGCTTCGGCGCCCGCGTCGTCGCCCTCGGATTCAACACCCTGGAGCTCAGCGTCGCCGCGCCGCCCGTGAGCACCCGGCACGCCGTGCACGTCGCCGCCGAGCACTGGGCGTTCTGCCCCGACATCCTGTTCCAGGGGCCCGGCACCCTCGCCGGGTACGCGGAGGAGATCCGCGGCAAGACGCACTGGTCGTTCTGGTGGGACTGAGCGGCGACGGAGACGGGGGCGGGCACGGATGCGACGCAATGGCAGGGCACTCTCCGCGGTCATCGCGGCCGGGATCGTCCTCACCCTCGCGGCCGACGTCACCCTGCTCGCGCGGGATCGGAGGGGCGGCGGGCCCCGCGGCGCGGGGAACCTCGTGTCGGTCGGCGAGGCGCCGCGGACGCCCACCGTCGCGCCGCTGACCCGCCGTTACACCCCGCACCTGCTGGTCGCCGGGACGTCCTCGCTGCCGCCGCAGGCCGTCGAGCGGGCGAGGCGGCTCAAGGGCGTCGCCGGGGTCACCGTCGTGGACGCCGCGCGGGCCATGGTCGGCGACCGCCGCATGGGCCTGCTCGGGGTCGACCCGTCGGGGTTCCGCGCGTTCGCGCCCGAGCCGACCGCCGGTTCCGACCAGCTGTGGCAGACCGTCGCGTCCGGCGGCCTGGCGGTGTCGTTCGAGCAGGGCCGCGACGGGGCGCTGCCGCTCGGCGCGGTGGTCCCGGCGGGCCGCAGCGCGAACCCGGCGCGGGTCCGCGTCGGCGCCTACGCCTCGATGGGCATCGGCGACATCGACGCCGTCGTGTCCCGCGGGCAGGCCCGGGCACTGGGGCTGCCTGACGGGAACGGCCTCGTCATCAGCGCCCCGAAGGCCGACACAGCGGCGCTGGTGAAACGCCTGAAGAAGATCCTCCCGCGCGGCACGAGGGTGGCGACGCTGGCGGCGCCCAAGCGCAGCGACGGCACGCGGCGCAAGAGCGTCCCGCGGGTCACCGGGCGGCCGGACGGCGCGGCCGGCGACCGCTCCCCCATCACCGGCAACGCGATGACGCCCACCATGCGGACCGTCCTGCTGGAGATCGCCGGGATGTTCGGCCCCTTCCCCGTGATCGGCTGCCACCGCTCCACCGGCGACCCGCAGGACCACGGCGACGGCCGCGCCTGCGACTTCATGGAGAGCACCGGCGGCCGAGCGCCGAGCGCCGGCGCGCAGCGGCACGGCGACGAGGTCGCCCGGTACGCCGTCGCGAACGCGCGGCGGCTCGGGATCTCCTACGTCATCTGGAGGCAGCACATCTGGAACGTGCGGGGCGGCGGATGGCGGCCGATGGAGGACCGGGGAAGCATCACCCAGAACCACTACGACCACGTCCACATCTCGGTGCTGCGCTAGCCGCCCTTCACGGAAGCGACTGCTCGCACCACACCACTTTGCCGCCCTTGGTGCGGCGCACGCCCCAGCGCTGCGCCAGCCGGCCCACGACGTGCAGGCCCCGGCCCGACTCGCTCGCCTCGTCCTCCTCGTCGTGGTGGCGGATCCGGGGGCGCCCGTCAGAGGAGTCGAACACCTCGCAGACCAGCCCGCCCTCGCGCACCAGCCGCAGCCCGATGCGGCCGCCCGCGTGCCGGATGGCGTTGGTGACGAGCTCGGAGGCCAGCAGCGTGGTGGTGTAGGACATGTCCTCCAGGCCCCAGCGGGCGAGCTGGTCGCGGATGAGGCCGCGCGCCCGGCGCACGGCGGCGGGCTCGGCGGGCAGCTCCCACGCGGCGTGCCGGTCGGCCGGGATCCGCGCCAGCCGCGCCACCAGCATGGCGATGTCGTCGCGGTGCTGGTCGTCGTAGACGCCGTCGAGCGCCGCCTGGCACAGGTCCTCCAGGGGGCGGGCGGCTGCGCCGGGCCCGAAGGTGGCGCGCAGCCGGGCCAGACCGTCGTCGATGTCGCGGGCCCGGTTCTCCACCAGCCCGTCGGTGTACAGGAACAGCAGCGTCCCGTCCTCGACGGTGAACTCGCGGCTGACGATGGGGCCCTCGCCGCCGACGCCGAGCGGCGGCGCGGGCGGCACCGGCAGGTACTCCGAGGCCGTGCCGGGCGGGACCAGCAGCGGCGGCAGGTGCCCGGCGCTGGCCACCTCGCACCGGCCGCTGACCGCGTCGTAGACGACGTAGGCGCAGGTGGCGAAGTGCGGTTCGCGCTCGCCGAGCGTCCGCATCAGGGAGTCGAGCCGCTCCAGCGCCTCGGCGGGCGGCAGTTCCAGCCCGGCGAGGGTGTGGATGGCGGTGCGGAGCCGTCCCATGGTGACGGCGGCCTTCACGCCGTGCCCGGCCACGTCCCCGACCACCAGCGCGACCCGCGCGCCCGGCAGCGCGATCGACTCGTACCAGTCGCCGCCGACCTCGATGAGCCGGCTGCCCGGCAGGTACCGGTGGTGCACCTCCACCGGCGACGGCGCCGACAGCCCGGTCGGCAGGAGGCTGCGCTGCAGGGTCAGCGCGGTCGCCCGCTCCCGCGAGTACTGCCGGGCGCTCTCGACGAAGATGGCGGCGCGGCTGGCGAACTCCATCCCGATCTCGACGTCGTAGGCGTCGAAGGGCCGGTGCGCGACGTTGCGCGTGCAGACGAAGAAGCCGAGGACGCCCACCGCCGAGCTGATCGGCAGCAGCAGCATCGACGCCCCCTTGAGCAGTTCGGCGACCGGCGGGCGGCGCCACGACGAGGCGAGCCTCGCCGCGCCCTCCCCGCCGAGCACCCGCAGCACCGGCTCGCCGGACTCCAGGCACAGCGCGTGCGGGGTCTCCTGCGGGTAGACGAGGGACTCCCCGGTCGGGAACGTCGCGTCCCAGGCCGGGTCCTGGTCGTCGAACCCGATCGCCATCCGGCGCAGCTGCGGGCCGTCGGGGCCCTGCGGCCCCTCGTCGGCGTCGATGTGGCTCTCCAGCAGCATCAGCGCGCCGGAATTGCAGAAGTGCGGGACGAGCACGTCCATCAGTCCGCGCGCCAGCAATTCCAGGTCGAGCGTGGAGCCGATCCGCGGGAGCGCGTCGTCCAGCAGGGCGCGGCGGATGACGGCCGGGTCGACGAACCGGTCCGCGAGCGGCACCGGCACCTTCACCACGGCCAGCGCCGCGATCTCGGGCGCGCCGCCGCTCATCGGGTGGACGGTCACGACCGCGTCGAGCAGGCCGCCGACCGGGGTCTCCACGGCGAGCATCGCGGTGCGCTCCCGCCCGGCCCGCAGCGCCTCCAGCAGCGGCCTGTGCGCGCCGGGGATCACCTCGTCCAGCCGGGCGCCCAGCAGGGCGTCCCCATTCGGGCACAGAACCGAAGCGGCGTTACGGTCGAACTGGAGAATTCTCCCCGACGAATCCATGCCGAGAATGAGAATTCGGGTGGACGACTCCATCGCTCGATTATGGGACATGGCGCGGCCGGATGAGACCGATACGGGCGGGGAATCCGTCCCTTACCGATGCGTATGGGTCTCGGCCAGGAACTGACGCCAGGTCCGCTTCCCCACGGCGCGGTCCGGTGTGAGGTGACGGCCTTCCCGGAAGCCCCGCGCGGCGCGCCCGGGAAGCGGCACCGGAATCCGGACGGGACGCCGCAGCCCCCGCGCCTCCAGGTAGTCCCGCATCATCTCCTCGGCCGTGAGCACCTCCGGGCCGCCCATGTCGTCGACCCGCCGCGCGGGCCCGGCGGCCAGAGCCAGTTCGGCGAGCCGCCCGGCGACCTCGCCGACGTCGACGGGCTGGTCGCGCAGCCCTCTCGGCAGCAGCATCAGGCCCGGGACTTTGGTCAGCGCCCTGAAGACCGCGTCCGGCAGGGTGTGGAACTGAGTGGCCCGCAGGATCGTGTACGGCAGGCCCGAATCCTCGATCGCCCGCTCCACCGCGTACTTGATCCGGTAATACCTGTAAGGGATCGTGTCGACGCCGACGATCGAGATATAGACCAGGTGCGGCGCGCCCTGCCGGCGCGCGGCCCCGATCAGGTTCCGCGCGGCGGGCAGGTCCCGCTTGGCGTGCAGGGGGTCGCTGGCACAGTGCACGACCGTCTCGACGCCGGCGAGCGCGTCCTCGACGCCCTCACCGGTCACCAGGTCGCCCCTGCACCAGGTCACCCCGGCCTCCGCTTCCCGCGCGCGGCGGCTGAGCGCACGCACGTCCGCGCCGGCCTCGGCCAGCAGGCGGGTGACGGGCCGGCCGAGCGTGCCGCTCGCCCCGGTCACGAGGATCATGGGTGCTCCTTGTCGGTCGTCGGATGCGGGAGGCCGCGGCGCCCTCGGTCAGGACCTCCCGAACACCTGCGGCGGCGGGACGGGCGCGACGATCTCCTCGCCGGCGCGCAGCGGCGCGGCGCCCGCGCAGAACGCCGCGAGGTCGCCGCCCTCCAGCAGGCGAGCGCGCACGGCGCCGCCCGCGGCGCGTCGCGTCAGCTCCGCCACCGGGAGCGGCTCCCGGGACGCGGCCACGATCAGGTTCCCGAACCGGCGGCCGCGCAGCACGCCCGGATCGCCCATCAGCAGCGTGTGCCCGAACACCGACCGGACGGTCGCGGCCACCCGGCGGGCGAACGGCAGCCGGAAGCCGTCGGCGACGTTGGCCAGGTAGACGCCTCCGGGCCGCAGCACCCGCGCGGCGTCCAGCACGAACTCGCGGGTCGCGAGCTCCGGCGGCATCGACGCCCCGGCGAAGGCGTCCATCACGACCAGGTCGTCGGCCTCGTCCGCCAGCGCGGCGATCCCCGAGCGCCCGTCGGTGATGCGGATCCGCAGGCCGGGGACGCCCTTGACCGGCAGCTGCTCCCGGACGACCTGCACCAGTTCCGCGTCCGGCTCCAGCACGACCTGCCGCGAGCCCGGCCGGGTCACGGCGATGTAGCGGGGCAGCGTGCACCCGGCGCCGCCGACGTGGACCGCGTCGAACGCCTCTCCCGCCAGGCCGAGCGAGTCGACCACGTCGCCCATCAGCCGCATGTACTCGAAGTCGAGGTAGGTCGGGTCGGACAGGTCCACGTACGACTGGGGGACGCCGTCGACGAGCAGCATCCAGCCACCGTCGCGGTCGGCGTCGCGCAGCAGTTCGGCCTCCCCGCCCGCGATCTCGTAGGTTCGCGGACGGGGGCCGTGCCTGCCCTTGCGTGCCATGGCCCCTACCCTACGGACCGCGCGGCGCGCGGCCCGCGACACCTCAGGTCTGCTCCGTCAGGTCCGTCAGGGCGGCCTCCGCCGCGAAATGGCAGGCGCTGGGGTGGGCGGAGCCGTCCCGCTCCTCCAGGGCGGGCACCTGCTCCGCGCAGACGTCGCGCGCCTTCCAGCAGCGGGTGCGGAACCGGCAGCCGGACGGCGGGTCCAGCGGCGAGGGCGGCTCGCCCTCCAGCCGGATCTGCTCCGCCCAGCCGGGCGCGTCAGGGTCGGGCACCGGGACGGCCGACAGCAGCGCCTGCGTGTACGGGTGGGTGGGGTGCTCGTAGATCTGGGTCTCGTCACCGGTCTCGACGACCTTGCCCAGGTACATCACGGCGATCCGGTCGGAGATGTGGCGGACGGCGGCCAGGTCGTGCGCGATGAACACGTACGCCAGGCCGAGCTCGCGCTGCAGCTCGGCGAGCAGGTTCATCACCTGCGCCTGGACGGACACGTCCAGCGCCGACACCGGCTCGTCGCACACGATGACGTCGGGCCGCAGCGCCAGGGCGCGGGCGATGCCGACGCGCTGGCGCTGCCCGCCGGAGAACTGGTGCGGGTAGCGGTTGACGTGCGCGGGGTCGAGGCCGACGAGCTCCAGCAGCTCCTGCACGCGCCCGCGCCGCTCGCCCTTCGGCGCGACCTCGGGATGGACGGCGAACGGCTCCCCGACGATGTCGCCGACGGTCATCCGCGGGTTGAGCGAGGAGTAGGGGTCCTGCATCACCATCTGCACGCGGCGGCGCAGCGCCCGCAGCTCCGGCTTCGGCAGCGCGAAGATGTCGCGGCCGTCGAAGCGGACCGTCCCGGCGGTGGGACGCTCCGCGGCGAGCAGCAGCTTGGCCAGCGTCGACTTCCCGCACCCGGACTCGCCGACGACCCCGAGGGTCTCGCCGCGCCGCAGCTCCAGGTCCACCCCGTCCACGGCCTTGATCTGCCCGACCGCCCGCTTGACCACGACGCCGCGGGTCACGGGGTAGTGCTTGACGAGCCCCTCCACCCGCAGGATCGGGTCCTCACTCGGCTCCGGCACCGTGCACCTCCTCGGCGAAGTGGCAGGCGGCCTCGTGCCCGGGGGCGACGGTGACGAGCGGCGGCCGCTCCGCCGCGCAGAGCGCCTCCACGCGGGGGCAGCGCGGCTGGAACGGGCAGCCCGGCGGGAGCGCGGCCGGGTTCGGCGGCGCCCCCTTGATCGGGACGAGCGGGCCGCCGCGCCGGTCGAGCCGCGGCACCGAGGCCAGCAGGCCGCGGGTGTAGGGGTGGGCGGGCCGCGCGTACAGCTCCCGGGCGGGCGCCTGCTCGGCGACCGACCCCGCGTACATGACGACGATCCGGTCGGCGACGCCCGCGACGACGCCGAGGTCGTGGGTGATCAGCACCATGCCCATCCGCAGCTCGTCCTGCAGCCCCGCCAGCAGCCGCATGATCTGCGCCTGCACGGTCACGTCGAGCGCGGTGGTCGGCTCGTCGGCGAGCAGCACGTCCGGCTCCAGCGCCAGCGCCATCGCGATCATGATGCGCTGCCGCATGCCGCCGGAGAACTGGTGCGGGTAGTCGCCGAGCCGCTTGGCGGCCGACGGGATCCGGACCCGCTCCATCAGCTCGACGGCCTTCGCCGTGGACTCCCGGCGGCCGAGCCCCCGGTGCACCCGGAACATCTCGCGGAGCTGGTCGCCGACCGTGAAGACCGGGTTCAGCGCGGTCAGCGCGTCCTGGAAGATCATCGAGATGCGGTCGCCGCGGTAGGCGCGGCGCCGCCGCTCGGGCAGGCCGAGCAGCTCCTCGCCGCGCAGCCGGACCGAGCCGCGCTCGATGCGGGCGGGCGGGACGTCCAGGATGCCCATCACGGCCTGCGCCGCGACGCTCTTGCCCGAGCCCGACTCGCCGAGGATCGCGAGCGTCTCCCCCTCGGCGAGCGTGTACGACAGCCCGTTCACCGCGTGCACGTCCTGGTCCCGCACGCGGAACCGGACGTGCAGGTCCTCGACGCTCAGCAGCGGCGCCTCCGGTTCCGGGGCGGGAACCGGGTCGTCCTTCAGGTCCGTGGTCATGTCTCGGCTCACCGCAGCTTGGGGTCGAGGGCGTCGCGGACGGCGTCGCCGAGCATCAGGAAGCTCAGCACCGTCGCCGACAGGAACAGCGCGGGGAAGATCAGCAGGTGCGGGTGGTCGACGAAGGAGTCCTTCGCCTGGTTGAGCTGGAGCCCCCAGGAGACCTCCGGGTACTGCAGGCCGACGCCGAGGAAGTCCAGCGTCGCCTCTCCCACGATCACGTGGCCCACGTTGAGGGTCGCCACCACGATCACCGGGGCGATCGCGTTCGGCAGGATGTGCCGGATCATGATCCGCCGGTCGGACGCGCCGAGCAGCCGCGCCGCCTGCACGTAGTCGGCGTCCCGGACGGAGATGACCTGCCCCCGCATGATGCGGATCATCGTGGTCCAGCCGAGCAGGACCAGCACCAGCGTCATCGCCCACACGCCGTGCGAGGGGAACGCGACCAGGATCACGGTGGCGCCGAGCACGAACGGCAGCCCGAAGAAGATGTCGGTCAGCCGGGCGATCAGGGCGTCGACCATCCCGCCGTAGTATCCGGCGAGCAGCCCGAACAGCAGCGCGATCAGCAGTGCGAACAGGGTGACCGCGACGCCGATCAGCAGCGTCGGGCGGGCGCCGTGCACGACGTGCGCGTAGTAGTCGCAGCCCGCGAGGTCGGTGCCGAACCAGTGGCCGCCGGAGGGCCCGAGCTTGGCGTCGTTGGGGTCGCAGCCCTCGTTGACGCCCTTGGCGGTGAACACCCGCGGCACCGCCGCCATGACCGTCACGAGCGCGAGGACCGCCACCGAACCCCAGAAGACCCAGCGGCGCCGCAATTCGTGCCACGCGTCGTCCCACAGCGAGGCCCGGCCGATCTGCCCGCCCGCGACGGCGACCGCGGCGGCGCTCGTCCCCGGGGCCCCGGCGCCGGGCGCCGGCTCCGGCTCGGTGCCCGGCGGCCCCGCGTCCGGCTGCTTGATGGTCATGCGCTCCTCACTCGTACCTGATCCGCGGGTCGAGCACCCCGTACAGCAGGTCCACGACCAGGTTGACCAGCAGGAAGATCAGCACGAGCAGGGTGACCGCGCCGACCACGACGGGCCCCTCCTTCAGCTGGATCGACTCGAACACCTGCCCCCCGATGCCCGGCAGGTTGAAGATGCCCTCGGTCACGACCGCGCCGGCCATCATGTTGCCGAAGTCGACGCCGAGATAGGTCACCACCGGGATCAGCGAGTTGCGCAGGGCGTGCCGGCCGACCACCCGGGCCCGCGACAGCCCCTTGGCGTTCGCCGTCCGCACGTAGTCGGCCCGCAGGTTCTCCGACAGGCTCGTGCGGGTCAGCCGCGCCACGTACGACAGGCCGAGGGAGCCGAGCACCATTCCCGGCAGCAGGTAGGACATCGGCCAGCCGTCGTCCGTCCCCGCCGTGGGGAAGATCTGCCAGTGCAGCCCGAACAGGAGCTGCGCGGCGTAGCCGAGCACGAACACCGGCACCGCGATCACCAGCGTGGTCCCGCTCAGCACGAGGGTGTCGGCGAACCTGCCGCGGCGCAGCCCCGCCCAGATGCCGAGCAGGACCCCGAGGACCAGCTCGAAGACCCAGGCGGTGACGGCGAGCTGCGCCGTCACCGCCCAGCGCCCGCTGAGCATCTCCGACACGCTCTGGCCGGTGTAGTTCTCGCCGAGGTCGCCCTGGAAGAGCCCCCACATGTACTTCGCGTACTGCACCAGCAGGGGGTCGTTCAGGTTGTAGCGATCCCGGAGGACGGCCAGGACGTTCTCCGGGACCGGCTTGTCCCCGGCGAGCGCCTGGATCGGATCGCCCGGCAGCGCGAACACCATCGCGTAGATGAGCAGCGTGGTGCCGATGAAGACGGGGATCGCCTGCAGGAGCCGCCGGAGGACGTAGCGCCACATCGCCGGCTACTTCACCGTCACTTCGGTGGCGATCAGACCCGTCGAGAACGGGGTGATCGTGACGTTGTCCACCCGCTTGGAGCGGCCGCCCTCACCCGCCCACGTCCACAGCGGGATCATCGGCATCTCGCGGATGGCGACGTCCTCGGCCTGGTTGTAGAGCGCGTTGGCCTGCTGCTGGTCCGACGTCTTGTTGGCCTTGGCGATGAGGTCGTCGAACTCGGTGCTCTTCCAGCCCATGCGGTTGCCCGCCGAGCCCCACATGTTCTCCAGGTAGTTCTGCGGGCTCGGGTAGTCGGCCTCCCAGTTCTGCCGGTAGGGGCCCTTCTCCTTGCGGTCGCCCAGCAGGGAGAAGTAGTCGGACGCGGGGACCTGCCGGAACTGGATGTCCTTGATGCCGAGGTTGTCGCGCAGGGAGTTGGCGACGATCCGCATCCACTGGGCGTAGGTCGGCTGCGCGTTGGAGAAGTACAGCTCCAGCGTCCCGGAGAACCCGCCGGCCTTGTCGAACAGCTGCCTGGCCTTGGCGGGGTCGTAGGTGCACAGCTCGCCGCAGGCGTTGGCCCGGTGCCCGGGAATGATCGACGGGATCAGCGAGTCGGCCGGGAAGTAGCTGCCGTTGTAGACCGCCTTGTTGACGCCCTGGCGGTCGATGGCCATCGAGATGGCCTTGCGCAGGTCGGGGTTGGCGAACCGCTTGTCGAACACCGGGAGGCCGAGGTAGTCGGTCGTGCTCATCTTGCGGGCCAGGAACCGGTCGCCGAGGAGCCGCTTGGCCTCGGGGACCTTGGCCGACGGGATCGTCTGCAGCACGTCGATCCGGCCCGCCCGCAGGTCGGTGTAGGCGGTGTCCGCGCTGGAGTAGCTCTTCCAGGTGACGCCCTTGTTCTTCGGCTTGCGCGCCCCGGTGTAGCCGGGGAACGCGACGAGCTTGACCTGCTTGTTGCGCTCCCAGTTCCCGTCCATCATGTACGGGCCGTTGCCGATCGGGTGGTCGTCGAACGCCTTGGGGTCCTTGAGCCCGGCCTTGGGCATCGGCGCGTACGCCGGGTAGGTCAGCAGCAGCGGGAACTGGCTGAACGGGTCGTTCAGCGTGACCTTGAGCGTGTTCTGGTCGACGACCTCGATCCCGGAGAGTTTGTCGGCCTTCGGCTTGGCGTTCTCGTCCTCGGGGTTCAGGTCCTCGTACCCCTTGATGTACGAGAAGTAGTCGTTGGCGCCCATCGCGTTGGGCCCGTAGGCGGCGTTGTTCCACGCGTCGGCGAAGCTCTGCGCCGTCACCGGCTCCCCGTTGTGGAACTTCTGGCCGGCCTTGACCTTGATCGTCCAGACCTTCTGGTCGTCGGAGGTGACCGACTCGGCCGCCAGCGGGACGGCCTTGCCGTCCTTGGTCAGGTCCATCAGGTTGTCGAACAGCTCGGTGATCACGTCGAAGGCGTAGCTGCCGGTCGTGTTGGCGGGCATCAGGTGGTCCGGCTCGGAGTGGCCCACGGTGAACGTGCCGTCGCTCGCCTTGGCGTCGTCCCCGCCGCAGGCCGAAAGGCCGAGCGACGCGGCCAGCGCCACCGCCGCGAGACCCGCGACGTTCAACCGGAGACCCCTTCCGGCACCCCTCAGGCTGGTCATGCTCCTCCTCGGCCTGTCGTTCGGCGCACGGGCTCTGGCCGCCCGCCGTCCCTGGAACGCTCGCAGCGTCGTACTCAGCGTGGCAGTTTGGGTACGGCACTGACGGAGTCGCAACCGGATCGAGACGAACTTGATCATTCGTTGACACTGGTCAGCGAGGGAGCAAAATGAAGCCTCGTTGCGGAAGGGGAGCAAGGGGGCAGTGGTGCGCTTCGATCAGGCGGGCGGGACGGCCGGCGGCACGGTGGACGGCACGGTGGACGGCACGGTGGACGACCCGGTGGAGGGCAGGGCGGACGCGACCGGTGGCGACCGGGCGGGCGCCGAGGCGGCGGCGATCTGCGCGGACCTGATCAGGTTCGCCACCGTGAACCGGGGGGAGGGGGTGGCCGAGCCGGAGCGTCCGGCCGCCGAGCACGTCGCCGCCCTGCTGGACGAGGTGGGCGTCGAGGCGTCGATCGTGGAGGCGGCCCCGGGCCGCGCGAGCGTGCTCGCCCGCATACCCGGCACCGATCCGTCCCATCCGGCGTTCCTGGTCCACGGGCACCTGGACGTGGTGCCCGCGGACCCGGCGGACTGGACGGTCCCGCCGTTCTCGGGCGAGGTGCGGGACGGGTGCGTGTGGGGGCGCGGCGCCGTCGACATGAAGGGCAGCCTCGCGATGACGCTCGCGACCGTGCGGGCGCGGCTGCGCGAGGGGCGCCGCACGCGCGGCGACCTCGTGCTGGCGTTCCTGGCCGACGAGGAGTGCACCGGCGACTACGGCTCCCGGTACGTGGCGCGCGAGCACCGCGGGTTCTTCGAGGGCTGCACGGAGGCGATCAGCGAGTCCGGCGGGTTCAGCGTGGACGCCGGCGGAGCGCGGATCTACCCGATCGCGACCGGCGAGCGCGGCACGACCTGGATGCGGCTGACGGCGCGCGGGACCGCCGGGCACGGCTCCAAGCCCGCGCCCGACAACGCGGTCGCCGAGATCGCGCACGCGGTCTCCCGGCTGGCCGCGCACGAGTGGCCGGTCCGGCTGACGCCGGGCGTGCGGGCGCTGCTGGACGGGCTCGCGGACGCCCTCGGAACGTCCATCGACCACGACCGGCTCGACGCGGAGGCCGCCCGGCTCGGCCGCGCCGGGCACCTGTTCGCCGGGACGATCCGCAACTCGGCGAACCCGACCCGGCTCGACGCCGGCTACAAGGTCAACGTCGTGCCGGGCACGGCGACCGCGCAGGTCGACGGCCGCTACCTGCCGGGCACGGGCGAGGAGTTCCTCGCCACGATCGACCGGCTGCTCGGCCCGAAGGTGACCCGCGAGTTCATCAACTACGAGGAGGCCCCCGCCGCCGACCCGGCGGGCCCGACGTTCGCCGCGCTCGCGGGCTCGCTCCGCGCCGAGGACGCGCTCGCGCGTCCCGTCCCGTACGTGATGGCCGGGGGGACCGACGCGAAGTCGTTCCACCGCATCGGCGTCACGAGTTTCGGCTTCGCGCCGCTGCTGCTCGGCCCCGACCTCGACTACTTCGGGATGTTCCACGGCGTGGACGAGAGGGTCCCGCTGGACGGCCTCGCCTTCGGGACCCGCGTGCTGGACCGCTTCCTCGACACCCGCTGAACCGGGAAGGGGGTTCCGGCGCCCGCCGCCGCCGGAACCCCCCGGGCCTCTCCCCCGTCACTGGGATCTCTGGTAGCTCCGGAGCGAGTGGACCGCGAGCCCGACCGCGGCCGCGGCCAGGGCGAGCAGCCCTCCGCCGTGCGTCGCGACCGTCGCCCAGTCGGGATCGTCGGCGAGCGCGCCGCGTGCCGCGTCCAGGGCCCAGCTCACCGGGTTCCCCTCCGCCACATGCCGCATCCAGGACGGCATCAGCCCCTTGGCCATGAACGCCGACGACAGGAACGTCAGCGGCAGCAGCAGCATCACGTTCAGGCCGATGATCGTGTTGCGGTCGCGGACGAGGAGCGCGAGCGTGTTGGACAGCGCGGCGAGCACGACGCCGATCAGCACCGACGCGGCGACCAGCACCGCCGGGCCCGCGGGCCCGCCCGGGTAGTGCGCGCCCGCCACCCGGCCGAGCCCGATGATCACCATCGACTGGAACGCCGTGCTGAGGGCCTGCTCGACGACGCCGGCGTTCGCGATCGCGCCCCGCCGCACCGGCGTGACGAGGAACCGGTCGAGGGTGCCGCGCTCGATCTCGTCCATGGTCGCCATCCCGGCGAAGGAGTTCAGCGACACCGCGTTCATGACCACCACGCCGGGCACGATGTAGTCCAGGTAGGACGGCGCGCCGAACCCGGGCAGCTCGACCACCTTCCTGAACAGCTCGCCGAACAGGAACAGCCAGATCATCGGCTGCGCCAGCGTCATGACGACGACGGCGGGGTTGCGCACCAGCGCCGAAAGCCGCCGGTGCGTCATCCACCAGGTACCGGTCGCGAGCGCGGTCATCGGGCGCCTCCCGAGGCGGTCCCGGCGAGGTCGGGGGCGCCGGCCCCCGCGAACCGGCGTCCGGCGTAGCGCAGGTAAACGTCGTCCAGGGACGGCCGGGCGACTGTCGCCGCCGCGGCGGGGACGCCCGCCTGGTCGAGGGCCGCGAGGACGGCGGGCACGGCCGACGCTCCGTCGTCGGCGCGGGCGCTCAGGCGCGGCCCGTCCAGCACGACCTCGCGCACGCCGGGCAGCCGGCCGAGCGCCTCCCGCACCGGCGCCTCGGGCGGCGCCTCCCGCCATTCCACGTGGACGGCGTCGCCGCGCAGCTCGCCCTTGAGGGCGTCGGGGGTGCCCTGCACCACGACGCGGCCCCGGTCGACGATCGCCAGCCGCCGCGCGAGCCGGTCGGCCTCCTCCAGGTAGTGGGTGGTCAGCAGGATCGCGAGCGCGTCGTCGCCCGCCAGCCGCGCGATCTCGGCCCACATCGACGCGCGGGCCTCGGGGTCCAGGCCGGTGGTCGGCTCGTCCAGGAACAGCACCTGCGGCCGGTGGACGAGGCCGAGCGCGACGTCGAGCCGCCGCCGCATGCCGCCGGAGTAGGTCTTCACCGGCCTGCCCGCCGCGTCCTCCAGCCCGAACCGGGCGAGCAGCTCGGCCGCTCGGCCGCGCACCCGCGCCCCGCCCATCCCGTAGAGGCGGCCCTGCAGGACGAGGTTGTCGCGGCCGCTCGCCTCGGGGTCGGCGCCGGACCGCTGCGACACCACGCCGATGACGCGGCGGACCCGGTCGGGCCTGCGCAGCACGTCGTGCCCGGCCACGGCCGCGGCGCCCGCGTCCGGCCGGACCAGCGTGGTGAGGATCTTGACGGTGGTGGACTTGCCCGCCCCGTTGGGGCCGAGCAGCCCGAGGATCTCGCCCCGCCCGACCGTGATCGACAGGCCGTCCAGGGCCCGGACGTCGCCGGGGTAGTTCTTCACGAGGCCCTCGGCCTCGATGGCATGCGCCATGTTCTCCTCCGTGCAAGGAAACGTGCCGCACGAAGGGCCCCGGATAGGCTGGTGTCGCGTCACGCCGCCAGGGCCCGCCTCGCGCGGGTTCTCGGTGGTGGGTCCCGGCCCGGCGGAGGTGTTGCAGCACCGCCGCCGGGCCTCGCGCTCGCTACTCCTCCGGGCCTCCCCTCTCCGCCAGCTCGGCGATCTCGGGCGGCATCTCGCCGGTCGCGTGGAAGGAGCGCCACAGGTCGAGGTGCGGCAACGTGCCGTCCTCGATCTCCGCGAGGAGGCCGCGCACCCAGGCGGCCTCGGCGCGCCGCATCGCGAGGTCGTACTCGGACTCCAGCAGGAAGAGGCGCGGCACCTCCTCCTCGGCCTCCAGGGCCGCCTGGTCGGCGGCGATCTCCCGCTCCATCGCGTCGAGGCGGCCGCGCAGCAGCGCCGCCACCTCGTCGGGGCCGAGGGCGCCGAGCACCGAGAGACCCGCCTCGAACCGCGGCCGCTCGCGCTCGGGCACCCCGATCAGCTCCCGGACCCAGTCGGCCAGCTCGTCGCGTCCCGCGTCGGTGATGCCGTAGACGGTGCGCTCGGGCCGCGCCCCTTCCCTCGCACTCCCCTCGACGGCCAGGAAGCCGTGCTTCTCCAGGTTGCCGACCACGGTGTAGAGCGAGCCCCACTTGATGTCCATGTCGCGGTCCTTGCCGCGAGCGCGCATCAGCGACGCCATCTCGTACGGGTGCATCGGCCTGGCGGTGACTGTCGACAGCACGGCGAGCCCCAGCAGGTTGCTCACCTTGCGCCGCCTGGCCATCTTCGACTCCTCGTAGACGAGTATTCGTAGGCGAGTATGGCACCGGCGAGCGTCTCCGTCCACCCCGATGCGCGCGGGCCCGGTGCGGGTAGAGATCGGACGTGGACTTCTCCAGTGCCGCCGACGAGCTGTACGGCGTCCCGCCCGCCGACTTCGTGGAGACCCGCAAGCGCCTGGTCCAGGAGGCCAAGGGGGCGGGCGACGCGGCGCTCGCGAAGCGGATCGGAGCGCTGCGGCGCCCCACGCTCTCGGCGTGGGCGGTGAACCTCCTGGCGCGCTCGGCCGCGGACGAACTCACCGGCCTCCTGGACGTCGGCGAGGAGATGCGGGCGGCGTGGGGCTCGGGCCGCGGCCTCGGGGACCTGGAGCAGCGCCGCGCCAGGCTCGTCGGGTCGCTCGTGCGGACGGCCGGCGAACTCGCCGCGGACGCGGGCGGCGCACTGCGCGAGCAGGCGGTCCGCGAGGTGGAGGACACCCTCCAGGCCGCCACGGTGGACGCCGGAGTCGCCGAGGAGGTCCGCCAAGGGCGACTGCCGCAGCCCCGCAGCCATTCCGGCTTCGTCCCCGCCGGGTTCCCCATGGCGCCCGAGGACCAGGGCGAACGCGCGAAACCGGAGCCCAGGGAGAAGCCCGCCAAGCGGACGCCCGCCGGGGAGAAGCGGCCGTCCGAGAAGAAGGCGGAGCCGGCGAGGTCGAACGTCACGCGCACGAGCGCCGCCCGCGCCAAGCGGGCGGAGACGCTGCGCAAGCGTGCCGAGGAGGCCGAGGACAAGCTGGCCGAACGCGAGGAGCGCGCCGACGCTGCCCGGCGCGAGGTGCAGGAGGCGTCCACCAAGGTGGGGCGTCTCCGGCACGAACTGGAACGCGCGATCGCCGAGCGGGACGCCGCGTCCAGGAGAGCGGACCGCACCGAGCAGAACCGCGCCCGCGCCGAGGAGGTCGCGCGGGAGGCCCGTAAGGCCGCCACCGAGGCCCGCCGCGCCGCCGCCCGCGACCCCCATCCCGGTCGCCCCTCGTCCACGGCGGGGCGGGGATAAAACGGATGTCCGGGATGAAGTAGGTTCGTCCCGAACGTGATTCGACAATCAGAGGGGGCGCGCGGTGGCGGCACCGGTCGTGGAGCAGCCGACTGACTGGACCGAGCCGGGCGCTCATCCGGTGGCGCCGGGGGTGCACCGGATCCCCCTGGCGCTGCCGATCCCGTCGCTGCACGCCGTCAACGTGTACGTCATCGAGGACGCCGAGGGCCTCGTGGTCGTGGACTCCGGCTGGGCCATGCCCGACACGAAGGCCTCGCTCGAAGCCGCCCTCTCCGTTCTCGGGCACCGGCTGGACGACGTCGCGCAGTTCCTCGTCACCCATGCCCATTGGGACCACTACTCGCAGGCCCTGGCACTGCGCGAGTCGTTCGGGACGCGGGTGCGGATCGGGCGGGGCGAGCGGCCGTCGATCGAGGCGTTCGACACCCGCCGCGGGCTGCACCCCCGGCAGGTGGAGCTGCTGCGCCGGTGCGGCGCGGACGAGGTGGCCGACGAGATCGCGGGCCGGCCCGTGGAGCGTTCCGAACAGGACGTCCCGCACACCATGCCCGACGCGTGGCTGGACGACGGGGAGCGCGTCGCCCTGACGGAACGGGGCCTGGACGTGTTCGCCACCCCGGGGCACACGCGCGGCCACATCGTCCTGCGCGACGCGGCGGCCGGGCTGCTGTTCGCCGGCGACCACATCCTGCCGCACATCACGCCGTCGATCGGGCTGGAGACCGAGCCGGAGCCCAAGCCGCTGCGCAGCTACCTGGAGTCGCTGCGGCTGGTCCGCGACATGCCGGACACCGTGCTGCTGCCGGCGCACGGTCCCGTGAGGCCGAGCGTGCACACCCGGATCGACGAGCTGCTGGAGCACCACGCCGAACGGCTGGACGCCGCGGCCGCGCAGGTCCGCGCCGGGCGCGCCACGGCGTTCGAGGTGGCGGCGGCGATGCCGTGGACGCGCCGCAGGCGCAGCCTCGGCGACCTGGACGCCTTCAGCCGGATGCTGGCCGTGCTGGAGATCGAGGCGCATCTGGACGTCCTCGCCGACCGCGGTGTGCTGGACGCCCACGAGGAGGGCGGCGTCCGCCGCTACGCCGCCGGGCGCTGACCTGCCCGCGCGCTCGGATTCGCCCGCGTTACGCTGATCTTCGGAGTCTCCCGGCGGAAGGAGCGGCGATGACGGTCGCCCCCGAGTTCACTGCGATCACCTCAGCGGCGGAGCTGCGCGAGCTCCTCGGCACGCCGATGCGGCGGGCGATCGACAAGGAGCGGGTCACGCTGCACGACCGTGACCGCGAGTGGCTCGCCCTGTCCCCGTTCTGCCTGATCGCCACCAGCGACGCCGCCGGGAACTGCGACGTCTCCCCCAAGGGCGACCCGCCGGGATTCGCGCACGTCATCGACGGCACGACGATCGCCGTCCCGGACCGGCCCGGCAACCGCCGCGCGGACGGGTTCCTGAACGTGCTGAGCAACCCGCACGTCGGCCTGATCTTCCTCGTGCCGGGACGCACCGAGACGCTGCGGATCAACGGCCGGGCCACGCTGGTCCGGGACGCGCCGTTCTTCGACGCGATGGTCGTCAAGGGGCACCGGCCGGCCCTCGCGCTCGTCGTGGACATCGAGCAGATCTTCTTCCACTGCGCGAAGGCGTTCATGCGGTCGAAGCTGTGGAAGCCGGAGTCGTGGACCCCGGAGGCGCTGCCGCCGCACGCCCAGATCATCAAGGACGTCCAGTACACCGAGGAGAGCGTCGAGGAGCTCCGGGAGTACTACAGCGAGGCGAACTACACCAAGAAGCTCTACCAGGGCTGACAGGGCCCGGGCGCCGCTCGCGGTCGTCGGTGGCGGCGCCGTGAGAACGGAGCGACCCCCGCGCCCTGCGCGCGGGGGTCTGCCGGCCGGGGCGGCCCGGTCAGCCGCTCTTGCGGCGGAACTGCCGCTGGTGGTCGGCGCGTTCGTGGGTGCCGCGCACCTTCGAGCTGCTCCGGCCACCGGCGCCGGCGTTCTTGCTCTCGGCGCCGCGCTTGCGCTCCAGGGCTTCCCGGAACCTGCGCTTCACCTCGTCCTCGCCGTCTTCGGGCGCTTTTGCGGAGTCGGCCATGCGGACCTCCAGCTCTTCTATGGGCACCCCTAGCGTCACATACCCCGCGGTGGCCGCGGGTCCGTGCACGCCGAAAGATCGCCGTGGGAGATTCCAGCATAAACGGACCTCCGGTCAACGATCTCTCCTAGGGTTTGTGCACGTGGAGCCCCAGACGCCGCAGGCCGAGCCCGCCCATCCCCCGCTGGAGGCGCTCGCCGTCCAGCCGCTGCTGAACCACGACTACGAGACCCGTCCGGCGGTGTTCTACGAGCGGCTGCGGGAGGAGTACGGGCCCGTCGCGCCGGTGGACGTCCTCGGGGTGCCGGCCTGGCTCGTCGTCGGCTACACCCAGACGCTCGACATCCTGCGCGACGCCCGCGGGAACTGGAGCCGCCGCGTCGGCACCTGGCGCGCCTACCGGGACGGCGCGGTGCCGGCCGACTGGCCGATGCTGCCGGTGGTCGAGTCGGACAACTGCGGGTTCCGCGACGGCGCCGACTCCACCCGGCTGCGCGGCGCCTGGAGCGAGGGGCTGCGGCCGTTCCAGGACCGGAGCCGGCCGGAGGCGAAGGCGCTGGAGCAGGCCGTCCGGCGGTACGCCGACGAACTGCTCACGGTGATCGCCGAGAGCGGCGGCCCGGCAGGGGAGGCCGACCTGTCGGCGCAGTACGCGCGGCCGCTGCCGTTGATGGTGATCGGCCGGCTGCTCGGAACGGGGGCCGGTGACGGCGACGAGCTGATCACCGATCTGTGGCGGGTGATGGACGCGGGCCCGGACGCCCAGGAGGCGTCGGTCCGGCTGATCGAGCGGGTCACGGACCTGTGCGCGGCGCGAGCGCGGACCCCCGGCGAGGACCTGCCGTCCTACATGCTCGCCGCCGTGCCCGACCTGACCACCGAGGAGCTGGCCGCCGAGATGGCGATGCTGACCGGCCTCGTCGGCGACGTGACGGCCACGCTGATCGGCAACACCATCGCCGAGGTGCTCATCGGCGAGACCGGCGCCCGCGACAGCCTGTCGTCCGGGATGCTGCAGGAGGCGATCAACCGGGCCGCGGCCGCCAACCCGCCGATGGCGAACCTGGCGTTCCGGTGGGCCAAGGCCGACGTGCGCCTCGGCCGGTTCCAGATCGCGGCGGGCGACCCCGTCATGGTCTCGCCCGCCGCCGCGCACCGGGACCCGGCGTTCGCGGCGGGCGGCGGGCCCGACTCGATCTACAGCTCGCGCGCCCATCTGGCGTGGAGCGCGGGGCCGCACGCCTGCCTCGGCCGCGACCTCGCCACCACCATCACCACGATCGCGGTCGAGCGGCTGTTCGACCGGTTCTCCGGGCTGAGGCTGGCGGTGCCCGCCGACCTCCTCCCTTGGCGCTCGTCACCGCTGATACGCGGCCTGCGATCGCTGCCGGTCACCTACGATCCGGTCGGGGACCCGCCGGCGCCGCAGCCCTCCCCCGCCGCCGAGGAGGCCGCCGAGCAGGAGGACCCGGGCGAGGGCGGGCAGAACTCGCTGGTGCGGCGCGTCCTGCGGATGATGCGGCTGTCGCAGTCCTGACCGGCCGCCGCCGGCTCAGCCGGGGAGAGCCTCCCCGATGCCGTCGACCTCCACGGTCCACACGCCGTCCATGACCTCGGTCAGGGTGAGCCGCAGGACGAGCGCGGACCGGCCTTCCTGCGCGGTCCACAGCGGGAGGGCCGCGCGGAAGGCGCGCTCCCCGCCCGAGACCTGCTCGATCCCGGTCACCTCCAGGTCGGCGAAGGCGTCCTCAGGCGGACTGATCAGGTCGAGCCCGGACGCGGCCACCGCGCCGGCCATCTCCGAGGCGCTCAGCCTGCGCCCCTCGGTGAGGGTCTCCAGCTCCTCGTAGTCGCCGCGGACCAGCAGCCCGACCACGACCCGGACCGCGTTCACGCCCTCTTCCGGCAGCATGCGCCACACCGTACCGCGCCGCCGCCGCGAGACCGGCCGCGTGTTTGGACGCGCGCGCCCGGGAACGCTCCGTCGGGTAGGCGCAGGGAGGATGAGATGCCGGACAAGAGCGACAAGCACGGTGCGAGGCTGGACGAGGAGATCGGCCGCGAGACCCGGGGCATGGTCAGCGGCGGCCATCCCACGCACGCCGAGGAGTTCAAGGAGACCGAGCCGTTCTCCAACGACTACCCCGCCGACCCGGCGGCGGCCGCCGCCGGGGACCGGGAGGGCTCCCCGCCCGGGATGAGCGCGCGGGACGTGGAGGGCCGCAGCGCCCTGGCCCGGATGCTCAGCGGCGCCCGCTATCCGGCCCGCCCGAACGAGCTGGTCCGGCACGCGGCCGAGGGCGGAGCCCCGGACCGGGCGCTCGACCAGCTGCGGACGCTGCCGAAACGCGAGTACGAGAACGTCGCCGACGTGGCCGAGCAGCTCGGCTACGGCCGCGAGGAGCGGCGCTACTGACTAGTGGTCGGCGCCGCGCCCGCACCACTGGCTCAGCGCGTCCCGGATCGCCTCCGCGCGCCGGTCGGGGGCCGTCTCGTCGGTCGCCCAGGCGATGTAGCCGTCCGGACGCACCAGGACGGTCGTGCGCGTGGCGCCGCCGGCGAGGGCACAGTGCACGCGCCCGGCCCACCGCTTGGCCGCCAGGTAGGTGACCGCGGGGTCGTTGACGGCGACGACCAGCACGAACCGCCCGTCCGCCAAGAGGCGGTAGAGCCGTCCCGCGCCGCCCGCCAGCGGGACGTCCGGCGCCCGCCTCCCGGTCAGGGGATGCGAGCCGCGCGGCGGCGGGTAGGCGATGTCGATGCCGGAGACCGCGGCCGCGACCCGCCGCGCCGCGGGCGGGACGCGGGTCGCCGCGAACGCCGCCGCGGCGCGGGCGGCCCGCAGCCAGCGGGGCTCGGCGAGCGTGAACCGCAGCAGCGCGCCGCTCCTGCGCAGGACGACCCTGCCGACGGGGTACCGCTCCTCGTGGTAGCTGTCGAGCAGCCATGACGGCGCCCAGCCGCGCAGTTCGGCGGCCAGCTTCCACCCGAGGTTCGCCGCGTCCTGCATCCCGGTGTTCATGCCCTGCCCGCCCGCCGGCGAGTGGACGTGCGCGGCGTCCCCGGCGAGGAAGACCCGTCCCACCCGGTAGTGCGGGACCTGCCGCTCGTCGCTGTGGAACCGGGACGTCCAGCGGGGGTCCCGCATGCCGTGGTCGGTGCCGAGGGCGCGGCGGACCACCTCGCGCAACTCCTCCATGTCGACCGGTTCGGAGTCGGGGACCTGATGGTGGCGGTTCCACGCGATCACCCGGTACCAGCCCTCCCCGAAGGGGGCGACGAACGCGAACGCGTCGCCGACGGCGCCCGCGGTGAGCGCGCCCGCGGGCGCCTCGTCCAGCCGGACGTCGGCGAGCATCACCGACCGCACCACCGCGCGGCCGGGGAACGGCAGCCCGAGCGCCCGCCGGACGGTGCTGCGGACGCCGTCGGCGCCGACGACGTAGGACGCGCGGAAGGTCCGCGTCGCGCCGCCGGCGATCCGCGTTTCGACGTCCACGCCCGCCGCGTCCTGGCGTAGCCCTACCGCCTCGGCGCCGTACACGATCGTCGCGCCGGCGGCCACGGCCCGCTCCTTCAGGACGCGTTCGGTCTCGTACTGCGGCGTGACGAGGACGTACGGGAAGCGGCCCGGCAGCCGGGACATGTCGAGGTCGGTCGAACCGAGCAACCGCAGCCGGCCGGCCCGCGTCCCCGTCGCGACCAGCTCGTCGGCGACGCCGCGCGCGTCCAGCATCTCCAGCGTGCGGGCGTGCACGGCGAACGCCCGCGTCAGATCGGTCGTCTCCTCGGCGCGGCACTCCAGCACCGTGCAGCCGACCCCGGCCGCGGCCAGGTCCCCCGCCAGCAGGAGGCCCGTCGGGCCCGCCCCCACGATCAGCACGTTCCCGGTCGGCACGTCGGTGGGCGGCATCATGCTCCCCTCTCGCATCGCACCCGGCGGCCCGGGCGCCCGGCGCACAGGACACTTCCCACGAACGGCCGCGCCTCACACGGCGGGAGGCCCCGCCGCGGCGGGATCCTCAGCCCTGGACGCGGCGGTCGCGCCCCGCCCACTCCCGCTCGCGCAGCTGGAACTTCTGGATCTTCCCGGTGGAGGTCTTGGGCAGCTCGGCGACGAACTCCACCGTGTCGGGCGCCTTGTACCGGGCGAGGCTCGCCCTGACGTGCTCGACCAGCTCGGCCTCGGTGGCGCCGCGCCCGTCGCGCAGAACCACGAACGCCTTGGGGCGCTCGCCCCACCGTTCGTCCGGGACCGCGACGACCGCGACCTCCAGCACGGCCGGATGCGAGTCGATCGCCCGCTCGACCTCGACCGTGGAGATGTTCTCCCCGCCGGAGACGATGATGTCCTTGGAGCGGTCGCGCAGCTCGACGTAGCCGTCGGGGTGCCGGACGCCGAGGTCGCCGGAGTGGAACCACCCGCCGCGGAACGCGTGCGCGGTGGCCTCCTCGTCCCGGTGGTACCCCTTCATGACGTTGTTGCCGCGCATGACGATCTCGCCGAGCGTCGTCCCGTCGGCCGGGACGTCGTTCATGTCGCCGTCGACTACCCGCAGTCCGTCGGTCTGGATCATGCCGACGCCCTGCCGGGCCAGCAGCCGGGCCCGGTCCCCGGCGGGCAGCCCCGCCCAGCCGGGCTGCGGCTCGCACACCGAGTACGGGCCGTAGGTCTCCGTCAGCCCGTACACGTGCACGATGCCCGCCCCGAGCCCCTCCATCTGCCCGATGATCGTCGGGCTCGGCGGCGCGCCCGCCGTCGTGACGGTCAGCGGCCGCTCCAGCGGGTGCGCCTCCGCCGCGTTCGCGATCGTCACGAGGACGGTCGGGGCGCCGTTGAGGTGGGTGACGCCCTCGGTGCCGATGAGCCGCCAGATCTCCGCGGCGACGACGGCGCGCAGGCACACCTGCGTCCCGCCGATCGCGGCGAGCGCCCAGGGCGTGCACCAGCCGTTGCAGTGGAACATCGGCAGCGTCCACAGGTAGACGCTCTCGGGCGTGTGCCGCGAGTGCACGACCTCGCCGAGAGCGTTGAGGTAGGCGCCGCGGTGCGTGTAGACGACGCCCTTCGGCCGTCCCGTGGTGCCGGACGTGTAGTTGATCGAGATGGGGGCGTTCTCGTCCCGGACGGCCCAGGGCAGCGGGTCGTCCGAGCTGCGCGCCGTCAGCTCCTCGTAGCCGATGCCACCGACCGCCGGGTCGGGGCCGGCGCCGGTCGCGGGAAGGGTGACCGTCAGGGGCAGGCCGCCCGCGAGCGGCGCCACGGACGGATGCAGCCCCGCGTCCACCACCAGCGCCTTCGCGCCCGAATGGTCGAGGATGTAGCGGATCTCGTCCGGCGCGAGCCGGGTGTTGATCGCGACGAGCACGGCCCCGGCGAGCGGCACCGCGAAATGCGCGACGAGCAACTCCGGGATGTTGGGCGCCAGGTAGGCGACGCGGTCTCCGGGCCCGATCCCCGAGGCGCGCAGCGCGTTCGCCAGCCGCGTCGTCTCGGCGGCGAACTCGGCGTAGGTGGCGCGCCGGTCCCCGTGGACGTAGGCCGTCTTGCCGGGGAACACCTGAGCCGACCGTTCGAGGAACGCGAGCGGGGTGAGCGCCGTGTGACCCGGGCCGTTGTCCATCGGGAGCCTCCGGTGCCGTGGGATGGTGGCCTGCGCCTCCAGGATCCCACGCGTGCCCGCCCCGCCCCGGACGGCGGCTAGCGGTCGGCGTTGCGGGTCAGGATGGAGACCGCCCTGACGGTGGCGTACCCGCTCCAGTCCAGTTCGGCGGCCGGCGAGTAGGACGCGAAGTCGACACGCCATCCGCCGTCGTCCCCCTGCATGCCGTCGAGCCGTCGAAGCTCGGCGGCCACGACGTCCGGCTTGAAGACGGACCGGGAGGGACGGCCCGGGAAGGGCGCGAAGTCGAGCGGCCGCAGCGTCTCGTCCTCCAGGCCGCCCTCCACGTGGAGGAGGCCGTCATCCGGGATGCGCTCGCCGAGCAGGGCGATGGCCTCGGTGTCGTCGACGGCGTCGGCCAGCCACATGGCGAACTCCACCTCCAGGGCGTGCATCGCGTCCTTGGCGCGGAGGGCGTCGAGGCAGTAGCGGGTGGCGCGGTCGAGCCAGGGGTGCCCTGCGACCGCCTTGTCGTGGACGGCGACGCGCTGCGCCATGGCAGCGACCACGGCGGTGATCTGCAGCGAGGACGCCCGGGGGTCGGCCTGCGTCCAGAACGGCGCGCAGCCGGCCGGGTCGGGGACGTGCAGAGCGAACGGGAGGCCGCCATCGGGCAGCGTCACCGAGTCCAGCCAGTCGCAGAGCGCGACCGCTTCGGGCGCGGTCACCGGGGCGAGCTCCTCGAAGACCTCGAACGCGTGCAGCGCGGGACCCGGCTGGCTCGTCCGCGACCGGAGGTCGGGTTCAAGCCCGCGGCCGTAGCCGCCGTCGGGGTTCCGGTAGGCGTTGAGCGCGGCGAGCAGCGCCTCCCGGTCGCCCTCCCCGGTCAGCAGTTCGAAGCGTCGGCGGTCCAGGAGACGCGCGTGAGTGGCCATGAAGTCGGATGCCTTGGTCAGGTCCATGCCTCCAGCGTGGCCGCCGCGAGCACTCCCGTCTTGTAGGTTCCGGCCATCACCAGGTAAGGAACAGCTCCCTGGGCGAGCGGTGGATCAGGCTCGGCAGCATCTCCACCGGTTCCTCGGCGCGCAGGCCCGGCAGCCGCGCGGTCAGCTCCTCCAGCGTGACGCGGACCTGCTCGCGGGCGAGCTGCGAGCCCGGGCAGGCGTGGACGCCGTGCCCGAACGCCAGGTGCCGCGCCGGCGCGCGGGTGATGTCGAACTCGTCGGGACGGTCGTGGGCCCGCGGGTCGCGTCCGGTCGCGGCGAAGGCGACGAAGACCTCGGCGCCCGCGGGCAGGTCGGTGCCCGCGACCCGCACCGGCCGCGTCGTGACCCTGCGGAAGCCCTGGATGGCCGTGTCGTAGCGCGCGGCCTCCTCGACGGCCGCCGGGACCAGCTCGGGCCGGGCGCACAGCAGTTCCCACTGCTCCCGGTTCCGCAGCAGGTGCAGCACCGCCGTCCCGATGAGCGCCGTCGTCGTCAGATGCCCCGCCAGCAGGATGTTCTGCAGGTTGGAGATGAGCGTGCCGTGCGGCTCGATCGCGCGCGCCATCTCGCCGCACAGGTCGTCCCCCGGCTCCCGGCCCCGCACGTGCGCGTCCAGCACCCGCTTCATGCCGGCGACCTGCTCGGCGGCGGCGACCTGCTCGCCGGTGCTCATCGGCTTGAAGATGAGGTCCTCCGCCCGGTAGCCGCCCTCGATCAGCGCGGGCATCTTCTCCGGGTCGATGCCGAGCATGTGCCCGATCACCTCGCCCGGCAGGACGCGCGCGTACCGTCCCATCAGCTCGACGCGGTGGTCACCGGCGAAGGAGTCGACCAGTTCCCGGGCCCTGCGGGTGATGAACGGCAGGGCCGCGGCGACCCGCTTCGGCGACAGCCCGCGCGTCAGCGGCTCGCGCACCCGCCGGTGGTCGTCGCCGTCGGCCGTGAGCACGACGGGGCGGCCCTGCGGCAGCGACCGCAGCACGTCGACGGCCTCGGGCCCCGGCACCACGTCCGGCCGCAGCGCGTTCGCCGACGAGAACGTCTCCTGATCGCGCAGCACCGCCCGCGCGTCGGCGTGCCGGGCGACGAGCCAGGCGTCCAGCTCGGGGACGAAGGTCAGCCCTTCGTCCTCACGCGCCCGGGCGTAGAACGGATACGGGTCGGTCCGGTCGAATTCCACGGTGCGCCCTCCAGGCATCTGATCAACACCGTAGGAAAACGGAATGCGCCGTGGGAAGCCCGCGGCCTAGCCTGGCCGGTTGGACCCCGCCCCGGCTACGACGACCACGTCACGCACGACCTCGTCCACTACCTGCGCGACCTGCCCGTCGGCGGGTCGCTGACCTTCACCTGGCCCCGGACGGCCGCGTCCCGGACGTCCGTTTTAGCCCGCCCGCAGCGACAGGCCCAGCGTCCGGAACTGCTCGACCGGATGGTGGTAGCCGCGTTCGATGTGGTGCACGCCCCGGAGCGTGGACGGCCCTTCCGCGACCGCCGCCGCCAGGACGGCCGAGAACCCGGCCCGGATGTCGGGCATGGTCACGTCGCCGCCGCGGAGCTTGGACACTCCGCGCACCACGGCCGAGTGCAGCGCCGCCGTGTCGTGGTACCGGCACGCCGGACCGCCCAGGCACGTGTCGTAGACCTCGATCTCCGCGCCCATGCTCTGCAGCGCCGGGACGTAGGCGAGCCGGTTCTCGTACACGGTCTCGTGCAGCACCGACATGCCGTCCGCCTGGGTGAACAGCACCATCAGCGGCGTCTGCCAGTCGGTCGCGAACCCGGGGTGGGTGTCGGTCTGCACCGCCGCGGGGCGCAGGCCGCCGGGCGCGGACGCCATGATCCAGTCGTCGGTGATCTCGAACTCGGCGCCCATCCTGGTCAGCGTCGTGATGGCGGTGACGAGCCGGTCCTGCGGGCACCCGTGCACCCGTACCTCGCCCCCCGTCACCAGGCCCGCGACCAGGTAGGAGAACGCCTCGATCCGGTCGCCGCCCAGCCGCGTCTGCGCGCCGCTCAGCCGCTCGACGCCCTCCACCACGATGCGCCGGTCGGGGGCGAAGGAGATCCGCGCGCCCATCCGCTGGAGGAACAGCGCCAGCTCGGTGATCTCCGGCTCGGTCGCCGCGTTGCGGATGACGGTCTTCCCCTCGGCCCGCACCGCCGCCAGCAGCACCGTCTCGGTGGCGCCGACGCTCGGGTACGGCAGCTCGATGCGCGTTCCGACCAGGCGCGTGGCGTGCGCGTGGATCCCGTCGGAGGCCAGCGACACCTCGGCCCCGAACGCCCGCAGCGCCTCCACGTGGAAGTCGACCGGCCGCCGCCCGATCGGGTCGCCCCCGACCAGCGGCACGAACGCCTCGCCGGCCTGGTGCAGCAGCGGGCCCAGCATCAGGATCGGGATGCGGTTCAGGCCGGTGAACGCCTTGCCGACGCTCGGGTCCGAGACCGGTCCCGGAACGACCGTCACATCGCCGCCGGACCGCTCCACGGTCATCCCGACGTGCTCCAGCATGCCCGCCGTGATGCCGACCTCGCCGACGTCCGGCGCGTTGCCGATCGTGCTCGGCCCGTCCCCCAGCATCGCCGCGACCATGTGCTTGCTCACCGCGTTCTTCGCCCCGCGCACGGTGACGTCTCCGCGAAGCGGCCCCGACGGCTCGATGTGCCACAGCTTCTCAGTCACCCGAGCAGCCTACGGCGTCCGGGACGGCGCCCCACCGATTTCGCCGCAACCCCGGCGCCCCTTACCGGTGACGACGCTCACCCGGTCAGGGCCGGCCGGCCAGCAGATGGGCGGCGAAGCCGAGGAAGGCCACCCCGCTGAGCTGCTCCATCCGCCGCCGGAACGACGGGCGCCGCAGCCGCTCCCCCATGGCGGCGGCCGCACCCGACAGGACCCAGAACCAGAGCGCCAGTTCGGCCACGTCGATCGCCGTGAACAGGATCGTCGTGCCGAACACCGGCGCCCCGTGCGGCATGAACTGCGGGACGAGGCTCATGTAGAAGACGCCCGCCTTGGGGTTCAGCAGGTTGGTCCCGACCCCGGCGCGGAAGGCCGCACGCCGTCCCGCCGCCACGACGGGCTCCGGAGTTTCGGCCTCGGCCTTCCGCCTGACGCGCCAGAGCGCGGTCGCCCCGAGCCACACCAGGTAGGCGGCGCCGCAGACGCGCACCGCGGTGTACGCGACGTGCGAGGCGGTCAGCAGAGCGGTCAGCCCGATCGCCGTGGCGAGCCCCCACACCGCGCATCCGGCCATGATTCCGAGGGCCGCGGCCAGCCCGCAGCCCCGCCCCCGCGTGACCGAGGTCCGCAGCACCAGGAACGTGTCGAGCCCCGGCGCCACGTTGATGATCATCGCGGCGACGGCGAAGGCGAGTGCGGCTGTGATCATGAGCGAATGCTACGACGCACCTTACGGCCGCACCACGCCTTCGACGATCAAGCGGTCACAGGATGCCCCGCGCCGCGAACGCCTCCTGCGCGGCCCGCGCGGCGGTCGCGCCGTAGAGGCGCTGCGCCGCGGCGACGGTCGCCTCGGCGGCCGCCTTGAACGAGGTGTCCGGTGCGAACGCGAACTGCGCCTCCACGATCAGGGTGCTCGCCTTGGAGTCGCCCAGCGCCTGCCGGATGTCCCACAGGGCCCTCGACCAGATCTCGCCGTCGGCGTGGACCTCACCGCGAACGTCCTCGGGGTAGTGCTTCGTCCCGTCCAGCCTCCGCAGGCAGTGCGTGGGTCCGGACGTGTAGGACACCGAGTCCCAGTCGGCGACGCACGGCTCCGGAGTCCTGGTCGGTGTGCCGGTCGCCCAACTGGTCACGGCCACCGCCAGGTAGTCGCCGAACGCCTCCCCGATCGCGCCCGACTCCAGGTTCGTGCCGAACCCCGTGACCTGGCCGTCCTGCACGGAGTGGCCGTACTCGTGGATGACCACCTCGGCGTCCTCGGCGTCGTCCACCCCGCCCTTGCCGAGCGTGATGTTCGCCTTGTCGGGGCGGAAGAAGGAGTTGTCGCCGCCGTACTGGTTGATCCGCAGCTCGATCTGCCGCTGGTTCACGGGGCGCAGACCGGACCCGAACCCGAGGTGCTGGAGGTACCGCTGCGCGGTCGTCACCCAGTAGTAGCCCATCACCTGCTCGAACTGGTCGGAGTCGCGGTGGTAGGCGGGCAGCGCGCCGCCGTCGATCAAGGCGGCCTTGCCGGTCTCGCTCTTGACCCGCACGTACCGCCCGGTGAGCGAGCCGGACCCGTCGAGGTCGGTGAGGGTGACCTGCCTGTAGGCGGGCGCGAGGGCGGCGTAATCGGCGCCCTTCGCGTCGGTGAGGGACTGGTCCCCGAGCTGCTGGACGGGGTTGGGATAGAAGACGGTCCCGGCGGCGGTCGCACCGGAGCCCGCGGCGGACGCCGCCGGCAGCGCGGCCATGAGGGGAAACGCGGCCGCGGCCGCGAGGGCGAAACGTCGTGTGTTACGCATGGGCGGACGGTATGACCAGGTCCCACGCGGGGACAGGTCCAATCCCTGCCGGACCCAAGTCTGTCTGGCATCGCCAGTCGGCACCGTCGAACACTGGCGACGTTTGCGCTGGCACCCCTTCCGGGCGCAGGAGTAGCGCCCCCGCGACAGACCCGGATCCGGCGCCTTCCGGGCGCCAGGACGTGTCAGGCGCCGTTGTCCGTCCAGGAGTCGGCGAGTGCGCACAGCTCTCCGAGCGCGACCTCGACGCGTTCGCGGTCGCCGGTGGTGAGGAAGTCGGTCTGCAGACCCGAGTAGGCGCCGTTGAGGAAGGTGGCCTTGACGAGGGCCTGGCCTGGGGCGAGACCACGGGCGGTCAGAGCCCCGGCGACGAACTCGGCCCGTTCGGTCAGGAAGGCCGGAACCCGGTCGCCGAGACGGCCGGCCGCCGCCAGCCCTTCGATCTCGAGGACGAGCCGGGTCCGCGCGATGTTCTCGGGGGCGAGGTGGCGGTCCCAGGAGTCACGGACGACGGCGCCGATGCCGCGCGCCGTGTCGTCCCAGCCCTCGGTCGCGTGGAGCTGCTCGTGCTGGACCTCGTCCAGGCGCTTCAGCAGGGCGGCGAGGAGGGCGTCCTTGTCGGCGAAGTGATGGGTCAGGACGCGCGTGCTCTGCCCGAGCGCCTGGGCGATGGGGCGCATCGACAGGCCGGACATCCCGTGTTCGGCGAGGTGGTCGAGCACGGCGTCGAGTATCTCGGTGCGGCGGCGGGGGTCGCGCGGCCTCGGCACTGGCGGGTCCCTTCCCTGGGTCCGGGGCGTCCAGCCTATAGGGTAACGAGTGTTACCTTAATGGCATGCCCCTCCTTCGCCGCCCCCGCGGCGGGCTCCGGCTCGCCGCGCTCGCGCTGACCGCGTTCGCCCTCCAGACCGACGACTTCGTGATCGTCGGCGTGCTGCCCTCCATCGCGGACGGGCTCTCCGTCGGCGAGGCCACGGCCGGGCAGCTCGTGACCGTCTTCTCCGTCATCTGCGCCGCGGTCGCGCCCGTGGCGGCCGTGGTCACGGCTTCCTGGCCGCGGCGCCGCCTGCTGACCGGCGGGATGCTGCTGTTCAGCGCCGCCAACCTCGCCGTCCCGCTCGCCGCGTCGTATCCGGCGCTGATGGCGCTGCGGATCGTGGCCGCGCTCGCCGCCGCGACCGTCCTGCCCGCGGTGTTCGCGGTCACCGCCGCGCTCGCTCCCCCGCAACGCCGGGGCCGCGACCTCGCCACCGTGATGACCGGACTCACCGGCGCCGTCGTCGTCGGCGTCCCGCTCGGGACGTGGACCGGTGCGGCACTCGGCTGGAGGGCCACCTTCGTGCTGGGCGGCCTCCTCGGCCTCGCCGCCCTGGCGTTCCTGCGCGCCGCCCTGCCGGACACGGCTCCGTCGCCCGCGGCCGGCCTGGGCGAACGCCTCCGCCCCCTGGCCCGCCCCGCCATCGCGTGCGCGCTGCTCGCCGCCGTCGCCGCGGTGCTCGGCAACCTGATGATCCAGACATATCTGGCGCCGTTCCTCGACGAGACGGCGGGCGTCAGCCCGTCCGGCCTCGGCGGCCTCCTGGTCCTCACCGGCGCCGCGGGCATCGCGGGCGGGCGACTCAGCGGCTCCCTCGTCGACCGTGCCGGCCCGCTGAGGGCGTTCGCGATCGCCTCGGCCGCCTTCGTCGCGGCGATGGCGGGACTGGCGCTGGCCTGGTCGCTGCGTCCGGCGCAGCTGCTGCTGATCGTCCCGCTGCTGCTGGTGTGGTCGGCGGCGGCCTGGGCCGTCCCTCCGCCCGTCCAGGCGCGCGTCCTCGCGCTGGCCGGCGCGGAGACCGGCCCGCAGGTGCTGGCGCTCAGCAGCAGCGCGGTCTACGTCGGCGCCTCGCTGGGCGCGGGCCTCGGCGGCTGGCTGCTCGGCACTCTGGGACCGGGCTCGCTCCCGCTCGCCGCGGCGGCCTGCGCCCTGGGGGCGCTGGGGCTGTTCGGACTCGCCGGGCGCGGCGCGCGGAAATCCGTCCCGGAGAAGGGGCTCGGCGCCGCCAGGAACCGCGACGCGAACGTGTGACCTGCGGCCCGGCGGTCGCGCCGGTGCGGTGTGTGGGTTGGCACCGGCGCGACCCTGATTCCGGCCGTGGCCGAACGGTCCAATCCTTCCGCATCCCACGTTGCACGCGAGTTGCGGGGACCTCAGGTGTCTCCGGCGCCACATCGATCTCGTCCCGGGTTGACAGACCCGGGGGCTCGGCCGACCTTCGAGGCGGCAGATGAGCATCCCGGCGAGAACCCGCGAGGAGCGACGTGACGGCCACCGATCATCCGCGCTACCCGTTCCCCTGTCAGGACGTCCCGGTCGACGGGCGCCGGCCCGCCGACCCGATGGGGCTGTCCGCCCTCTACGACGGGCTCGCCCCGGTCTCCCGCGTCCGCCTCCCGGAAGGGCACGAGGCGTTCCTGGTCACCGGGCACGCGGAATGCCGGCGCGTCCTGCGCGAGCAGGACACGTTCCAGCGCGCGGGGGCGGACGCGATCCCGCCCTACCCGCACACGCCCCCGACGATGCTGGCGCGGGACGGCCGGGAGCACCGCGCGCACCGCGACCTGATCGGCAACGCCTTCGCGCCCGCCCGCATCGACCGGTACCGCCCCACCGTCGAGCGCCTCACCTCCCGGCTGCTCGACGCGCTCGTCCAGGCGGGCGATCCGATCGAGGTCAACGAGCAGCTCGCCATGCCCCTCACCCTCGGCGTCATCGGCAGCGCCATGGGCTTGCCCGACGACGACCTGCCGCTGTTCAGGACGTGGGGGGACATGTTCCTCTCCACGGGCGCCGACCGCGCCGCCGACAACGAGCGCGCCATGCTGGAGATGACCGCCTACATGGCCGGACGCCTCGGCGGCCTCATGTCCGATGTCGACCCCGGCTCCGAGGACGTCGGTCTCCTCTCTGTGATCGCCGCGAACGCCGTCCGCCGGCAGACCGGCCTGGAAGAGCCGGCGCTCCTGGCCGCCAGTGTCGTCATCGCGGGCTGGGAGACCACGGCCGCCGCGATCGCGGGCTTCCTGTTCCGGCTGCTCACCACCAGAGAGCAGGGAGGCGACACCCTCTACCGGCTCCTCACGGCACAGCCTCACCGCATTCCCGGCGCGGTCGAGGAACTGCTGCGCACCACTCCCGGCACGGCCTTCGAATCCGCCCAGCCGCGTCGGGCCGTCCGCGAAGTGGACCTCGGAGGCGTTCGCCTGCGGGCGGGCGACCTGGTCATTCCGGCGGTCGACCGCGCCAACCGCGACCCGGACGTGTTCGAGGATCCCGAGCACATCGACTTCCAGCGCACCCCGAACCACCATCTCGCCTTCGGAGGCGGTCCCCATGTCTGCCTGGGCGCCCCGCTGGCCCGGCTGGAGCTGACCACCGCCCTGCGAGAACTCACCCGCCGCTTCCCCGACGCCCGGCTGCACCACGCGCCGCACGACGTCGACTGGAACACCGCCACGTCGATCCGGCATCCGGTCGCGCTCTGGCTCGACCTCGCCCCCCAGGAACCGGAGCGGTGACCGTATCCTGGCGATCATGACCAGTCCCGCGCCCGAATGGGAACAGCGAATGGCCGACCTCTGGGGCGCCTTCGACGACCACGACCCCAAGATCTTCCTCGGGAAGGTCGAGGCCCTGACCGCCGAGCTCCCGCCCGGCGACCCCGTCGGCGAGTACGAGCTGGCGTCCGCGCACGACTCGATCGGCAACGAGGCGGAGGCCGCCGACCACTACCGGCGGGCCTTCGCCGCGGGGCTCCCCGAAGCGCGGCGCAGGCAGGCGACGATCCAGTACGCCAGCACGCTCCGCAATCTCGGCCGCGCCGACGAGAGCGTCGCCCTCCTGACCGCGGAACGCGAGGCCGGCTCCGACGAACTCGACGACGCCGTCACCGCGTTCCTCGCGCTCGCACTCACCGACGTCGGACGCGAACGCGAGGCGGCCGGCCTCGCACTCGGCGCCCTGTCGCGCCACCTCCCCCGCTACAACCGCTCGCTCGCCAACTACGCGGCGGCCCTGACTCAAAACGATCCCGCCGACTAGGCTGTGTTTTCTCAGTCCCGGCCCACTTCGCTCGCCTTGAGGCTCGCTACGTGACCGGGCCTGGGCGAACGCGGCATCGCTTCGCGATCTGCCCGGTTTCGCTCGCCTCCGGCTTCGCTCCACCGGCCAGGGTCACGCGTTCGCGCGCTTGACCGAGCCACTTCGAGACCTGGTCCTAGCTCCCTCCGTCCGGCGGCCCTCCCCGCCTCGCGCGGACTTCCCGCTACCCGGACCCGAGCACGCAGCCACGACTGACCGTGCACGCGGCCGGAAAGGTCGAGGCCGAGCGCCTTGCCGCCGACGGCGGGAAAGATCGAGCCCATCGATGCGCCCACCTCCGTCCAGCGGTGCGGCTCGACCAGCCTGGACGAGATCGTCGTGTGGGCCGCACTGATGGACATCGATTTCGGGGTGCACGACCCGCCGGAACTCGCCGAGCGAATCGGCGCGATGGCCGATCGCCTCCAAGTGGCATCGGGACCCGCGCGGAGTTGACGGCCCGGCTCAGCCATCCAGCGGGCAGCACGGCGGCCTCAGCGTAGGGCGATCATGCAGCGCACGAAGAGCTGCGGGCACCCATAGCCAACCGGCTCATCGGCCCCGCGTCCCCTTGATCCGCGGGCGGGCGAAAGACCGGGCGAACCAGGGCCGGCCTGTGTGTGCGCCGCTCCGGCCCCTGCTCGGAGCAGGCAGCCGCACGTTCGGCCTCGATGTGGTGGGAGTCCCCTTGTCAGGACTGGAGAAGGACTCGACCTCGCGCGATTCACTGCCCGGCCGAACCGGCGGCCGTACCCTGATTTAACACCGAAGCGTCGACCCGGTGAAATGAGAAAGGCCCCGCCGGTAACGGCGGGGCCTTTCTACAATATGTGTCCGGCGGTGTCCTACTCTCCCACACGGTCTCCCATGCAGTACCATCGGCGCTGAAGGGCTTAACTTCCGGGTTCGGGATGGGACCGGGTGTTTCCCCCTCGCC
>NZ_JBEZJI010000023.1:0-125327 GCF_040649435.1 Actinomadura sp. NPDC048955 | reverse complement strand
CCCCGCCCGCCCCCCCACCCGCGGCGCCGCCCGCCCGGCCGCCCGCCCCCCCCCGCGGCGCAGGAACCGCGCCGTGACCGAGGACGGCGCCTCCAGCAACGCGGCGGGGGTGCCCTCGAACACGACCTCGCCGCCGTGCCGGCCCCCGCCGGGCCCGAGGTCGACCACCCAGTCGGCGTGCTTGACCACCTGCGGGTCGTGCTCGACGACGATGACGGTCCCGCCGCCGTCCACCAGCCGGTCCAGCAGCGCCAGCAGCGCGCCGACATCGGACATGTGCAGGCCCGTCGTGGGCTCGTCCAGCACGTAGACGGTACCGGCGCGGTGCAGCCGGGTCGCCAGCTTGATGCGCTGCCGCTCGCCGCCCGACAGCGAGCCCAGCGGCCGCCCGAGCGTCATGTAGCCGAGCCCCACGTCGTCGAGGGCGCGCAGCCGCGCGGCGATCGAACGTTCGGCGCGGCCGGCGTCCCCGCCGGGGGCGCCGGCGGGCTCGGCGAAGAAGGCCAGGGCCTCCTCGGCCGTCATCGCCAAAATGTCCACGATCGTGCGGCCGCGCAGCGTGTGCGCGAGGACCTCCGGACGGTACCGGCCGCCCCGGCACGCCTCGCACGTGGTGGTGACCGGATCCATGAACGCCAGGTCGGTGACGATGACGCCGTTGCCGTCGCACTCCGGGCAGGCGCCCTTGGAGTTGTGGCTGAACAGCGCCGCCCCGGCGCCGCTCACCCGCGCGAACAGCCGGCGCAGCGGGTCCATCACGCCGACGAAGGTCGCCGGGCTGGAGCGGCGCGACGCCGCGATCGCCGACTGGTCCACCACGACCGCGCCGGGGTGCCGCGCGGCGAACTCGTCCATGACCAGGGTGCTCTTGCCCGACCCGGCGACGCCGGTGACCGCCGTGAGCACGCCCGTGGGGAACCGCACCGTCACGTCCTTGAGGTTGTGGGTGCGGGCGCCGTCCACCGCCAGCCAGCCGTCCGGCTCCCGGAACGCGGCCTTGACCGGCGACGCGGCGCCCAGCGCCCGGCCGGTCGGCGTCGGGGCCGCGCGCAGCCCCGCGACCGTCCCGGCGAACACGACCTCGCCGCCGTGCACGCCCGCGCCGGGCCCCATGTCGACGACGTGGTCGGCGATGGCGATCACGGCGGGGTCGTGCTCGACCACCAGCACGGTGTTGCCCTTGTCGCGCAGCCGCAGCAGCAGCGCGTTCAGCCGATCGACGTCGCGGGGGTGCAGGCCCGCGCTGGGCTCGTCGAAGATGTAGGTCATCCCGGTCAGGCTGGACCCCAGGTGCCGGACGACCTTGAGCCGCTGCGCCTCCCCGCCCGACAGCGTGCGCGTCGGCCGGTCCAGGGACAGGTAGGACAGGCCGATGTCGGCGAGCCGCCGCAGCCGCGCGACGGCCTCCCCGGCGACCCGCGCGGCGACCGGGTCGGTGATCTCGTCGAGCGCGGCGACCAGGTCGCCGACCTCCATCCGGGACATCTCGGCGATGCCGCGGCCGCCGATGCGCGAGGCCAGCGCCGCGGCGTTGAGCCGCGCGCCGCCGCAGGCCGGGCAGATGTCCTCGCGCACCACGCGGCGGGCCGCGTCGCGCACCTTGGGCGGCAGGGACGCCAGGTCCCGTTTCAGGTACAGCCGGTCGAACCGCTCGATCATGCCCTCGTAGGCGTTGTGGCCCATCGACCCGGTCCTGTTGCGGCGCGGCACCCGGAACCCCTTGCCGTGCAGGAGCAGGTCCCGCTCCTCGGGCGTGAAGTCCCGCAGCGGCTTGTCCGGGTCGAACAGGCCCGACTCGGCGTACAGCTGCCACACGAACGTCCCCACCTCGAACGGCGGGAAGTTCACCGCGCCCTCGTTCAGCGACCGCCCGGTGTCCAGGAACAGGTCCAGGTCCACCCGCGCGACGTGCCCGAGGCCGTCGCATTCGGGGCACATGCCGCGCGGGTCGTTGAAGGAGTAGGCGGCGGCCTCCCCGGCGCTCGGCGTGCCGTGCCGGGAGAACAGGACCCGCAGGACGGGGGAGATGTCGGTGATGGTGCCGACCGTGGAGCGGGCGTTGCCGCCGATCGGCCGCTGGTCGACCACGACCGCGGGCGCGAGGCGGTCGATGACGTCGGCGTCGGGCCGCTCACGGCGGGGCATCCGGTCGCGGGCGAACCAGCTGAGCGTCTCGTTCAGCTGCCGCTGCGACTCCGCCGCGACCGTCCCGAACACCACCGACGACTTGCCCGACCCCGACACCCCGGTGAACACCACGAGCCGGTCCTTGGGGATGCGCAGCGAGACGTCCTTGAGATTGTTGTTCCTGGCGCCGGCGATGACGATGTGGTCCCCGTTCATGGCCGCCACGCTAGGCGGCAAAGAGGCCAGAACTTGACCGCATTCGCCGCATACTGGGGGTATGTCGTCCGAACGTTTGCTGCGGCTGCTGTCGCTGCTGCAGACCCGCCGGGAGTGGAGCGGGCCCGAGCTGTGCGAGCGCCTGTCGGTCAGCCCCCGGACCGTCCGCCGCGACATCGAGCGGCTGCGCGGCCTCGGCTACCCGGTGCACGCCACGCTCGGCGCGGCCGGCGGCTACGTGCTGGAGGCCGGCGCCGCGATGCCGCCGCTGCTGCTGGACGACGAGGAGGCCGTCGCGATCGCCGTCGGGCTGCGCGCCGCCACCGGGGGAGCGGTCGAGGGCATCGCCGAGGCGTCCGTGCGGGCCCTGGCCAAGCTCGAACAGGTCCTGCCCGCGCGGCTGCGGCGCCGCGTCACCGCCCTGCACGCCGCCACCACCACCCTGGGCTCCCCGCCCGCCGGGCCGGTCGCCGCCCCCGAGACCCTGACGGTGCTGGCCGCGGCGTGCCGCGACCACGAGCGCGTCCGCTTCGCCTACCGCGGCGCCGACGACCGGGAGACCCGGCGCCTGGTCGAGCCGCACGGGCTGGTGTCGGCGGGGCGGCGCTGGTACCTGGTCGCGTTCGACGCCGGCCGCGACGACTGGCGGATCTTCCGCGTCGACCGCGTGTCCGGCCCGCTGCCGACCGGCGTGCGGGTCGCGCCGCGCGAGCTGCCCGCCGCCGGCACGGCCGAGTTCGTCACCCGCTTCATGGCCGGGACGCACCCGGCGACGCGGGCGGTGCTGCTCGTGCACGCGTCCGCGCGGGAACTGGCCGACCGGTTCCGCGTGACCGAGGGCGAGGTCGAGCCGGTCGACGACCGCACCTGCGTGCTGCGCACCTCCGCCGACTCCCTGGAGTGGACGGCGCTGCGCATCGCCTACCTCGACATCGACTTCGAGATCCGCGAACCGGCCGAGCTGCGCGACCGCGTGGCGGCCATGGCCGAGCGCCTTTCCCGCGCCGCCCGGTGAGCGAGCCGGCCGGGCCTCTTCTCCCGGCACGCGAGCGCCGCGAGAGCGTTCCCGGTACCTGACAGAAGATGTCAGCTTCCCCTGGGAGCCTGGGAACACACCGACCACGAAGGAGCCCATAGATGCCCGGTATCGCCGAATTCGTCGCCGTCACCCTCGACTGCCCGGAGCCGCCCGTACTCGCCGCGTTCTACGCGGCGGTGACCGGAGGCGAGGTCACCTACGACACCCCCGAGGCCTCCGCCGTCAAGCTGCCGGGCGGCGTGGACGTCTACTTCCAGGGCGTCGCCGGGCACCGGCCGCCTACCTGGCCCGAGGGGGACCGGCCCCAGCAGTTCCACCTCGACTTCTACGTCGACGACCTGGACAAGGCCGAGGAGACCGTCACCGGCCTCGGCGGCGCCAGGCCCGACTTCCAGCCCGGCGGCGACCGCTGGCGCGTCCTGACCGACCCGGCCGGGCACCCCTTCTGCGTCTGCCTCCGCCAGAACTAGGTTGTGTTTCCACGTCCCGGCCCACGTAGCTCGCCTGGCGGCTCGCTACGTGACCGGGCCTGGGCGAACGCGGCATCGCTTCGCGATCTGCCCGGCTCCGCTCGCCTCCGGCCTCGCTCCACCGGGCAGGTCACGCGTTCGCGCGCGTGGCCGAGGACACTTCGGGACAGGCGCTAGCCGAGTACCCGCACCGGTACGCCGCCGCGCGGGCGCATCGCGGTCACGCTCGTCGGCGTGGCGGCGGGGGAGACCAGCGACAGCCGCGTGCGGCGCAGCAGGCACGCTAGCATCGTCTTGATCTCCACCGTCGCCAGCGTCGAGCCGATGCAGCGGTGCGGGCCGCCGCCGAACGGCAGGTACGTCGCCGGGGTGGTGGGACGGTACAGCTCCGAGGACCGGTCCCACCGCTCGGGCCGGAACCGTCCCGCCTGCGGCCACACCTCCGGCATCCGGTGGGTGACGAACGGGGAGTAGAACACCATCGCCCCCGCCGGGACACGGTGCCCGCCGTAGGAGAAGTCCTCGACCGGGACGCGGGCGCTGAGCACGGCGGGCGGGAACAGCCGCAGCGTCTCGTTCACCACCCCGTCCAGATACTCCAGCGCGGGCAGGTCGGCGGCCCGGACCGGCCGGTCGCCGACCACCTCGGCCACCTCCCGCCGCGCCCGCTCCTCGGCCTCCGGATGGGCCAGCAGCGCGTGCACCGCCCACGCCATCGCGGCGCTGGTGGTGTCGTAGCCGGCCGAGATGAGGCTGATGACCTGGTCCTGGAGTTCCTGGCGGGTCAGGCCCGCGCCGTCCTCGTCGCGCGAGGCCAGCAGCATGCCCAGCACGTCGTCGTACTCGCCGCCCTCGCGCAGCCGCCGGTCGATCTCCTCGTCCACCCGCGCGGCGACCAGCGCCCGCGACGCCGCGACGCGACGCATGTAGGGGTTGGGCACCGACCGCAGCACCATCTGCAGCACGAAGTTGCGGTCGACGGCCGCGAGCGCGACCTGGAGGCGCCGCCCGATCACCTCGCTGTCGGCGGCGAGCCCGTCGCCGAACAGCACCTCCACCGTGCTGCGGCGGATCACCGCGCGCAGCTCGGCGTAGGCGTCCAGCGTCCGGCCCGGGCGCCAGGACTCCAGCGCCGCGTCGGTGTTGGCCGCCATCCGCGCCACGTACCCGGCGACGCGCCGGTGGTGGAAGGCCGGCTGGACGAGCCGGCGCCGCCGCCGGTGGTCGGCGCCGTCGCTGACGATCAGCGCGGTCTCCCCGTTCACCGGCACCAGCAGGTCGAACGCCTCCCGCCACCGGAACAGGCCCGAGTTGGCGAACACGAACGCGTTGGCGTCGGGGCCGAACAGGTGCACGAACGGCATCCGGCGCGTCCCGACGACCGCGACCGGGCCCGCCTCGGCGTGCAGGCGCAGCAGGCTCGCGCACGGGTTGCGCGTGAACCCGATCCCGTGCCGGACCGTCAGCGACGGCGAGGGGCCCCGCGCCCTCCCGCCCGCCGTGCGGGCCTTGCGGGAATGGGGCGCGCGTACCGGGGTGTCGGGTGCCACGCGCCCCACTATCGCACGCCCCCCGCCGTCCCCGCGCCGGGAGCGGTGGGAGGATGGGACCCGTGACGGACGACCGAGCGGAAGGGACGCAGCAGCCCAAGCCGGGCACGCAGACGGTGGACCGCTCCGTGGCGGTGCTCCGCTCCTTCGAGGGCGCCGCCCGGCAGACCCCCACCCAGATCGCGCACCGCCTCGGCCTGTCGGTCAGCACCGCGCACCGCATCGTCCGCGCCCTGCACGCCACCGGGATGCTCGCGCAGGACCCCGCGACCGAGCGGTACTTCCTCGGCCCCACCACCGCCATCCTCGGCCGCCTCGCGCTGGAGCGGATGGGCGCGACCCTGCTGCAGCCCGAGCTGACCGCGCTGCGCGACGGGACGGGCGAGTCGGTCAGCCTCGGCGTGCGCGCCGGGGACGAGGTCGCGGTGCTGCTGCACCTGCCGTCGGTCCACCCGCTGCGCTACGACCAGCCGCCCGGCGACCGCAACCCGATCCACGCGTGCGCGATGGGCAAGGCGCTGCTGGCCTTCGACGACGACCCCGTCGCGATGGACGAGCCGTACGCCCGCCACACCCCCGCGACCCTCACCACCCGCGCCGGGCTGGAGGCCGACCTGCGGGCCGTCCGCGAGCGCGGCTACGCCGTCAACGACGAGGAGCGGCTGGCCGGGGTCCGCGCCGTGGCCGCGCCGGTCCGCGACGGCGGCGGGCGCGTGTTCGCGGCCGTCGCGCTGCAGGGCCCCTCGGTGCGGTTCGGCGACGACGCGATGCCCGCCCTGGCCGCGGCGGTGATGGCCGCCGCGAGCCGCCTCACCGACCTGCACCGCCACCTGTCCTAGCCATCGCCCGCCCCGGCCGGGCCGGCGGCCAGTTCGTCCAGCAGCGCCGCCACCGCGGGAGGACGCGGGCCCGCCGCGACGACCGCGCTGACGCGGCGGCTGCCGACACCGGGCACGTCGGGCAGCGCCACGCCCGGCTCGGAGTGCAGGCCGAGCGCCAGCCCCGGCAGCGTCGTCACGGCCAGGCCCCGCGCCACCAGCCGCTGGATCGCGACATGGTCCTCGGTGGCGAACGCGATGTCGGGGACGAACCCCGCCCTCGCGCACGCCCACCGCAGATGGTCACGGCACCGCGCGCAGCCCGACGCCCACGTCTCTCCGGCCAGGTCCTCCAGCCGCGGCCGCCGCGCCGACGCCAGCGGATGCGCGGCCGGGACCAGCAGCCGCAGCGGGTCCTCGCACAGCACCACCTCCCGGAACCGCGCATCGGTCTCGGGCGGCATGGACACGTGCCGGAACACCACCGCGACGTCGGCCTCCCCGGCGCGCAGCAGCGCCAGCGCCTCGGGCGGCTCGGCGTCCACCAGCGTCACCGACACCCCCGGCGCGCGGGCCCGCAGCCGGGCCAGGGCGCCGGGCATCAGCCCGCCCGCCGCCGTGGGGAACACCGCGGCCCGCACCCGCCCGGCGCGCAGCCCGGCGATCGCCGCGATCCGCTCCTCGGCGTCGCCCATGCGGGCCAGCACGTCCTCGACGTGCTCGACCAGGACCCGGCCCGCCTCGGTCAGCCGCACGCCCCGGCCGTGCCGGACCACCAGCGGGGTGCCGACCTCGGCCTCCAGCCGGGCGATGTGGTGCGACACCGCGGGCTGGGTGTAGGCCAGGGACCGCGCGGCGGCGGTCATCGACCCGAGCCGCGCCACCTCGCGCAGGATCCGGCCCCGGTGCAGGTCCAGCATCGCCGCAAGATATCAACGCCATTGATGGGACGCCAAGAAAACCGTACTTTGCGCTATGGCGCACCGGTGTCCCACGATCGGGACATGACCCTTTCCCTGCCGGAGGCGCAGCGCGAGTTCGGCGCCGGCGTCGCCTTCCTCAACACCGCCACCTACGGGCTGCCGCCGCGCGCCGCGCACGAGACCATGCTCGCCGCCGAGCGCGACCGCGCCGCCGGGATCCTGGAGCCCGGCGCGCTGGACGAGGCGGTCACCCGGTCCAGGGAGGCGTTCGCGCGGCTGCTCGGCGTCCCCGCCGAGCGCGTCGCGTGCGGCCCGCAGGTCTCCTACTTCACCGGGCTCGTCGCGGCGTCCCTGCCCGCCGGCGCCGAGGTCGTCGTCGCCGACGGCGACTTCACCTCGCTGCTGTTCCCGTTCGCCGCCCGCCCGGACCTGAGCGTCCGGTCGGTCCCGCTGGAGCGCATCGCCGAGCACGTCGGCGCGGGCACCGGCCTGGTCGCGGTGTCGGCGGTGCAGTCCGCCGACGGCCGCATCGCCCCCATGGACGAGATCATCGAGGCGGCCCGCGCGCACGGCGCCCGCGTCCTGCTGGACGCCACCCAGGCCGCCGGATGGCTCCCGCTGCCCGCCGGCCGCGTCGACTGGCTGGTCGCCGGCGGCTACAAGTGGCTGCTCGGCCCACGCGGAACCTGCTTCCTGACCGGCACCCGCGAGGCCCTGGACGCCCTGCCCGCCATCGGCGCCGGATGGTACGCCGGCGCCGACATCTGGGACTCCGTCTACGGGCTGCCGCTGCGCCTGGCCGGCGACGCCCGCCGCCTGGACCTGTCGCCGGCGTGGCAGTGCTGGGCCGGGCAGGCCCCCGCACTGGAACTGCTGGAACGGGTCGGGATCCCGGCGATCCACGACCACGACGTCGCGCTCGCGCGCCGGTTCGCCGCCGGCCTCGGCCTCCCGCCGGGCGACTCGGCGATCGTGTCGCTGCCCGTCCCGGACGGCACCGCCGACCTGCTGCGACGCAACGGCGTCATCGCCGCCGTGCGCGCCGGGCGGCTGCGCTGCGCGTTCCACCTCAGCACCACCGAGGCCGACGTCGACAAGGCCGTCGGGCTGCTCGCCCCCCTCGTCCCCGCCGCAGGGTGAAGTTCTTACAAGGTTCGAACAAGGTGCCTTGACCGGCCCGTCCCGGCGGTCCCGGACGCGCCCCGCGCCCTACGTTCGTGCGCATGAACGTACTGCTCACCGGGTCGGCCGGATTCATCGGCTCGCACATCGCCGAGGCGCTGACCGCCGCCGGCCACCGCGTCCGCGGGCTCGACACGCGCCCCGACGGGCTCGGCGACCCGCCCGCCGACGTCCGCGACGCCGCCGCGGTCGCGCGGCGGCTGGAGGGCGTCGACGCCGTCTGCCACCAGGCCGCCAAGGTCGGCCTCGGCGTGGACGTGTCCGACCTGCCCGACTACACCTCCGTCAACGTGCAGGGCACCGCCGTGCTGCTGGCCGAGATGGCGCGCGCCGGCGTCGGCGCCCTCGTGCTGGCCTCCTCGATGGTCGTCTACGGGGAGGGCGCCTACACCTGCGCCGTGCACGGCCTCGTCCGCCCCGGGCCCCGCCCCGAGGAGGCGCTGCGCGCCGGCCGGTTCGAGCCGCCGTGCCCGGCGTGCGGGGAACCGCTCACCCCCGGCGCCGTCGGCGAGGAGACCCCGCCCGGCCCCCGCAACGTCTACGCCGACACCAAGCTCGCCCAGGAGCACCTGGCCGCGTCCTGGGCCCGCGCGACCGGCGGCACCGTCGCCGCGCTGCGCTACCACAACGTCTACGGGCCGCGGATGCCGCGCGACACCCCCTACGCCGGCGTCGCGGCGCTCTTCCGGTCGCGGCTGATGGACGGGCTGGCGCCGCTGGTGTTCGAGGACGGCGCGCAGCGCCGCGACTTCGTCCACGTCCGCGACGTCGCCCGCGCCGGCGTGCTGGCGCTGGAGCGGGCCGCGGCCGCGCCGCCCGAGCCCGGCGGCCTGCGCGCCTACAACATCGCCAGCGGCGACCCCCGCAGCGTCGGCGCCATGGCCGGCGCCCTCGCCGACGCGTTCGGCGGCCCCCGGCCCCGCGTCACCGGGGACTACCGGCTCGGGGACGTCCGCCACATCGTCGCCCGCCCCGACCGCGCCCGCCGCGAGCTCGGCTTCCGGCCGGCGGTCCCGTTCGCCGAGGGCATGGCCGAGTTCGCCCGCCCGCACGTCACCAGTTCGTAAGGGTCGCCGCCCCATCACCGAAAGTAGCGTCTGAGCCGTGATCGATGTGGTTCTCCCCTGCCTCAACGAGGCCGAGGCATTGCCCTGGGTACTGGACCGGATGCCCGAGGGTTTCCGGGCCCTGGTGGTCGACAACGCCTCCACCGACGACTCCGCACGCGTCGCCGCCGACCACGGCGCCCGCGTCGTCGCGGCGCCCCAGCGCGGCTTCGGCGCCGCCTGCCACGCCGGGCTGCGGGCCGCCCGGACCGAGGTCGTGTGCGTGATGGACGCCGACGCCTCGCTGGACCCCGCCGACCTGCCCCGCCTGGTCGCCGCCCTCGACGACCTGGACTCCGGCGGCCTGGAGCCCGGCGGCCGCGCGCTGCCGTCCAGCCCGCCGCCCCCCGGCCTGGTGCTGGGGCGGCGGAGGCCGACCGGGCCGGGCGCGTGGCCTCCGCACGCCCGCCTGGGCAACGCCGTGCTGGCCCGGTCGCTGAACCGGCGCGCCGGGACCCGGCTGCGCGACCTCGGGCCGATGCGCGCCGCCCGCCGCGACGCCCTGCTCGCCCTCGGCCTGCGGGACCGCCGCTTCGGCTACCCCCTGGAGATGGTGCTGCACGCCGCCCGCGCCGGATGGCGGATCGGCGAGATCGACGTCCCCTACCGGCCCCGCACCGGCGCCTCGAAGGTGACCGGGACGCTCGGCGGGACGGTCCGCGCCGTCCGCGACATGCGCCGCGTCCTGGCGGAGGTCGCCCGATGACCGGCGCACCCGCGACCGGCGCACCCGGAACCGGCGGCGCCGACCTCCTCGTCATCGCCAAGCAGCCCGTCCCCGGCCGGGTCAAGACCCGCCTGACCCCCGCCTACACTCCCGTCGAGGCCGCCGCGCTCGCCGAGGCGTCCCTGCGCGACACCCTCGCCGCCGTCGCCGCCGCACCGGCCGGCCGCCGGGTCCTCGCGCTCGCCGGCGACCCCGGGCCGTGGCTGCCGGACGGCTTCACCGTCATCGCCCAGCGCGGCGGCGGCCTGGACGAGCGCCTCGCCCACGCCTTCACCGACGCTTACGCCGGCCGGCCGCTGGTGCTGATCGGCATGGACACCCCCCAGGTCACCCCCGCGCTGCTCGGCCGCGCCCGCCGCGCGCTCGGCCGCGCCGACGCGGTGTTCGGCCCCGCCCGCGACGGCGGGTTCTGGCTGCTCGGGCTGCGCCGGCCCGCCGCGGCGCTGCTGCGCGGCGTCCCGATGTCGCGCCCCGACACCGGCGCGGTCCAGCTCGCGCGGCTGCGCGCCGCCGGCCTGCGGACCGCGACGCTGCCCGAGCTCACCGACGTCGACACCCCCGCCGACGCCGCGGCCGTCGCCGCCGCCGCGCCGGGCGGCCGGTTCGCCGCCGCCGTCGCGGACCTCGGCCACCGGACCGTCCCGGCATGATCGGCGAACTGTACGAGGAGGCGCTGCGGGGCCGCGCCCCCGTGGAGATCGAGCACGCCGACGGGCGCCGCCGGCCGCTGCCGGTGCACGACTGGCTGGCCGTGCGGCCCGGCGACGGCGGGCTGCTGCGCCGCTGCGCGGGCGCCACCCTGGACGTCGGCTCGGGGCCGGGACGGCTGACGGTGGCGCTGGCCCGCCGCGGCCTGCCGGTGCTGGGCATAGACCTGGCCCCCTCCGCCGTCGCGCTGACCGTCGCGGCGGGCGGCCCGGCCCTGTGCCGCGACGTGTTCGGCCGCGTGCCCGGCGCCGGGCGGTGGCGCACCGTGCTGCTCGCCGACGGCAATATCGGCATCGGCGGCGACCCCGCCGCGCTGCTGCGCCGCGTCCTGGCGCTGCTGGCGCCCGGCGGGCGGGTGCTGGCGGAGGTCGGCCCTCCCGGCACGGCGTCCCGTGTCGAGCCGCTGCGGCTGCGCTCGGACCGGTCGGTCGGCGAATGGTTCCCCTGGGCGCACGTGTCCGCCGACGCCGTCGCCGCGCTGGCCGCCGCGTGCGCCGCGACCGTGATCGAATCCTGGGAGGACGCGGACCGGTGGTTCGTCACCCTGCGCTCCAGGGACGCGCGCCCATGAGACCCCCACTCGACAGGTACAGGCCGCCCGCGCCCACCGCCGTGCTGCGCGGCGTCCCGGGACGGTTCACCAGCCGCCTGCACGACGAGCGGGTCGCCTCCTGGCTCGGCATCGCCCTGGGCGGCAGCGTCCTGGTCTCCTTCGGGACCGGGCTGGTCAGCCACTTCATGCAGCATCCCGCCGGATGGATGCTGTGGCCCTCGCGGCCGGTGAACCTGTACCGGGTCACCCAGGGCGTGCACGTCATCGGCGGGCTGGCGACCGTCCCGCTGCTGCTGGCCAAGCTGTGGACGGTCTACCCGCGGCTGTGGCAGTGGCCGCCGGTCCGCTCGCTCGTCCACGGCGCGCAGCGGCTGCTGGTGTTCGTCCTGGTCGCCGCCGCGCTGTTCCAGTTCGTCACCGGTGTCTTGAACGTCGCGTACTGGTACGCGTTCCGGTTCTACTTCACCACCGCGCACTACTGGACGGCCTACATCCTCGTCGGCGCGCTGGTCATCCACATCGCCGACCAGTGGGCCAAGGCGCGCCGGACCGTGATGACCCGCCCCGAGGACGGCGTCGGCCGCCGCGGCTTCCTGCTCACCGTCGCCGGCGCGAGCGGCGTCGTCGCGCTGACCACGGTGGGGGAGGCTGTCACGCCGCTGGCGCCGCTGGCGGTGCTGGCGCCCCGCCGCCCCGGCACCGGGCCGCAGGACGTCCCGGTCAACAAGTCGGCCGCCGCGACCGGCGTCACCGCCGAGGCCCGGGACCCCCGCTGGCGCCTCACCGTCACCGGCCGGGTCGCGCGGGAGGTCACCCTGTCCCTGGCCGACCTGGCCGCGCTGCCCCAGCACACCGCGCGGCTCCCCATCTCCTGCGTGGAGGGGTGGAGCGTGGAGGCGGACTGGCGGGGAGTGCGGCTGCGGGACGTCCTGCGCCTGGCCGGCGTCGCCGACGACGCGCAGGTGCGGGTCGAGTCGCTGCAGCGCCAGGGCCTCTACCGCACCTCCATGGTCGCGCCGCCGCACTGGCGCGACCCGCTGACGCTGCTGGCCCTCGGCTTGAACGGCGCGCCCCTGGCCCTCGACCACGGCTACCCCTGCCGCCTCATCGCCCCGAACCGGCCCGGAGTCATGCAGACCAAATGGATCCACCGGCTGGTGGTGTCGTGAACGCGGGGACCCTCACCAAGGCGGCGGCGTACGCGGCGGGCCTGGCGCTCATCGGCCTCGGGTTGCGCGGGATCGTGGACGAGGTTCCCCTCGCCGGGTGGGCGAAGTGGTTCGCCGGGGCGGCCGTGCTGCACGACGCCGTCCTGGTCCCGGCGGTGCTCGCCGCGGGCGCGCTCACCGGCCTGGTGCCCGCGGGCCAGCGCCGCGTCGCGCGCGCCGCGCTGGTCGTCGGCGCCTGCGTGACCGCGGTCGCCATTCCCGTCGTGCTGGGGTACGGGCGCCGCCCCGACGAGCCGTCCCGCCTTCCGCTGCCCTACGGCCGCAACCTGGCGATCGTGCTGGGCGTCATCGCCGCCGCGGCGGCCTGCGTCATGGCGGCCCGCGCGGTCGCCGCACGCCGCAGGGCCGGGCGTGCCAGCGGGCGCGGCGGAGCGACGCGCGCCCCGCGCCCCTCCCGGAAAGGGGCGCGGCGATGACGCTCACCGAGGCGCACGGCCCCGCGAAGACGGCCGAGAGGCGGGCGCGGCGCCGATGGCCGGGGTGGGTCGCCGTCGCGGTGTGGGCGGCCGGGATCGCGGCGGCGTTCGCCGTGGGCTGGTACCTGCGGCGCGCGGGCCTGGCCACCGAGGACCCGCTGCCCCCGCTGCACGCGCGGGCGCGGGGGTGGCCGCCGCCGGTCCGGCGGCTCCTGCCCGCGGCCGCTGTCGCGGCCCTGACCGTGGCGGCGCTGCCCGCGCTCGCGGCCCGGCTGCCGTGGCGGGCGCTGCCGCCGGCCGCGTGGGCGGCGTCCGCCGCGTGGACGGTGGCCCTGGCCGTCTGCGACGGATGGGACGCGCTCGCCCGGCCGCTGGACGCCCCGACCGAGTACCCGGCGGGCCTGGCGCAGCTGCGCCCCGACCCGTCGGCCTGGCTGCGGACCTTCACCGAGCGGCTCGGCGGCTACACCACCCACGTGCGGGGGCATCCGCCGCTGCCGATGCTGGTGCTGTGGGCGCTGGAGAAGGCCGGCCTCGGCGGCACCGGGTGGGCGGCGGCGCTGATCGTCGCGGCGGGGACGTCGGCGGCGGCGGCGATCGCGGTGACGGTGCGGTGCCTGGCGGGGGAGCGGGCGGCGCGGGCCGCGGTGCCGTTCCTGGCGCTGGCGCCGCTGGCGGTGTGGATCGCCACGGCGATGGACGCGTTCTTCCTCGCCGTCGGGGCCTGGGGCACGGCCCTGCTGGCGCTCGCCGCGCGCGGCGCGGGAAGACGGGCGCTCGTCCCGGCCGCGGCGGGCGGGCTGCTGCTGGGGTGCCTGCCGTATCTGAGCTACGGGCTGCTGCCTCTGTTCGCGGTGCCGCTCGCGGTCGTGGTGCTCGGCCGTCCCCGGCTCCGGGTCCTCGCGGCCGCCGGCGTCGCGCTGGCGGTGGTACCGGCCGCGTTCACGCTGCTGGGGTTCTGGTGGCCCGACGGCGTCCGCGCCACCCTGGACACCTACCTGGTCAGCCGCGGGTCGGCGCAGCGCTCCTACGCCTACTTCCTGTTCGCGAACCTGGCGGTGCTGGGCCTGCTGACGGGCCCGGCGGTGGCGCACGCGCTGCCGCGCACGCTGGCCGAGCTGTGCCGGGGCGCCCTCTGGCGGGGCGTGCTGGGACGGGGGGCGCGGGCCCGTGCGGCCGCTCCCGCGGCGGCGGTGGCGGTGCTGGCGGGTGCGGCGCTGATCGGCGTGCTGGTCCTGGACGCGTCCGGCGTCACGCGCGGGGAGGTCGAGCGGATCTGGGTGCCGTTCGCCGCCTGGCTGACGGCCGCCGCCGCCCTCGACCGCCCCCGGGTGCGGGCGTGGCTGGCGGCGCAGGCGGTGACCGCGCTGGCCGTCCAGGCGCTCGTGCTGTCCCCCTGGTGAGCGCCGCGCGGTGACGTTTCGGCGGATGCCGAAACGATCCCGGGCTAGCGTGCGCGCATGAGCGACCCCGAGTTGAAGGCGCGGCTGGCGGCACGGTTCCGGGAGGTCAACGGCGACCATCCGATGACCGCCGACGACGACGCCTACGTCACCGCATGGTTCACCGACCTGGAGGACCTGTGCCGCGCCGCCGGCCGCGACACCGACCAGGTGCGGCGGCTGATGCTGGCGGGCAGGCTGCCCCTGCCCGGTTACCTGCGCTCCGACGGCGCGCAGATGGTGCCGCGGGACCTGTTCGACCTCGCCGAGCAGGCAGGGGGCCTGGACGCGCTGGAGGGCTGGTTCCTCGCGCACTGGGACGACCCGGCCACCGCCGAGGGGGAGTGGGCCGCCTACCTGGACGGGCAGTACGTGTGCCTGCGCTCGGTGACGCCCCGCAACATCCGGTACAAGGACGCCCTGGTCACCGCGATCGAGGCGGCGCCCGCGGAGCCGGACGCCGGGACGCCGGCGTGGACGCGGCGCCTGCACGCGCTGGTCGACGAGCTCGACGCGCTGGAGCCGCCGTTCACCGCCTACGACCGGCTGCGGTTCGCAGGCCCGGTGTCGCGGGACCGCTGCATCGACGCCGTCCGCGCCCGCCACCCGCGCATGGAGTAAAACCCCGCCCCCGTCCCGCCGGGGGAGCCGTTGCCGCCCAGAGCGGCGAGCCGGGGCGTCGTGCCCGGCCTCGCGCAGAGCCGCGGCCGCCTTCTCGCCCTGGCCGGTGTCGCGGGCCCCCGATCAGCACGGTCATGCCGTGCTGACCGCCTCTCACCTGCACTGATACCGCCGCAGAAAATAATCTGGAGAAATCCTGGGCCGGATGTCGATCCGGCAGGGGGCCGTGCGACGCGTTTGTGAAAGCCGATGAGACAGCGCACGGAAGGACCACCGCCATGAGCGCCCAGACCCACACCACCACCCCCGTCACCACCCCCCGCAAGACCACCGCCCGCGCCTCCGCCGGGGACCGACGCACGCTGCGCAGGGTGCTGTGGGGCGCGCAGATCCTGCTCGCCGCGTTCCTGCTCGTCGCCTCGGCGCTGCCGAAGTTCGCCGGCCAGGCCGACGCCGTCAGGACCTTCGAGGAGATCGGCTGGGGCCAGTGGCTGCGCTACGTGACCGGCGCCGTCGAGGCCGCCGGCGCGATCGGGCTGGTCGTCCCGCGGCTGGCGGGGCTCGCCGCGGCCGGGCTGATCGGGCTGATGGGCGGCGCCGTCCTCACCCAGCTGCTGGTGCTGGAGCCGGCGTGGGCGCTGCTGCCCCTGGGGTTCGCGGTCGTGTTCGCCGCCGTCGCCTGGGACCGCCGCGCCGAGACCCGCCAGGTGCTGCGCCGGCTGACGCGCTGACCGGACGCCCCCCGCGCGGCGGACGGTCAGGGCGGGGGCCAGGTGATGAGGGTGTGCCCCCAGGTCAGGCCCGCGCCGAACCCGGCGAGCAGCACCAGGTCGCCGGGGCCGATCCGCCGCGTCCGCACGGCGCGGTCGAGCGCGTAGGGGATGCTGGCGGCGCCGATGTTGCCGACCTCGTCCCCGACGATCGCCAGCTGCCCCGGGTCCAGCCCGGCGTCCCCGGCCAGCGCGGCGACCAGCTTCGGGTTGGGCTGGTGCGGGACGACCAGCGCCAGGTCGGCGGGCTTGATCCCGGCGGCCTCGGTCGCCTCGGCGACCAGCCGCGGGAAGATCGCGGTGATGAAGTCGCGGACGGCGCGGCCGTCCATGTGGATGGTGTGGCCGAGCCCGGCGAGGGTCTCGGCGCTGGCGGGCAGGCGGCTGCCGCCCGCGGGGATCAGCACGTCGTCCGCGCCCGAGCCGTCCGACCCGAGGGTGATCGGGCCGATGCCGTGCCCGGGCGGGGCGGGCCCGACGACGACGGCGGCGGCGCCGTCGCCGAACAGGGCGGCGGTGGCGCGGTCGGCGGGATTGAGGAACCGCGAGTACACCTCGACGCCGATGACCAGCGCGTAGGGCGGCGCGCCGCGCTGGGTGGCCAGCCAGCCGACCGCGGTCTGCAGCCCGAACACGAACCCGGTGCAGGCGGCGGAGATGTCGAACGCGGCGGCGCGGTGGGCGCCCAGCATCGTCTGCACGCGGCAGGCGGTGGACGGGGCGATCACGTCGGGCGTGGAGGTGCCGAGCACGATCAGGCCGAGGTCGGCGGCGTCCAGCCCGGCGGCGTCCAGCGCCCGTCCGGCGGCGGCCGCGGCCAGGTCGGAGGCGGCCTCGCCCGGCGCGACGACGTGCCGCTTCATGATCCCGGTGCGGCCCTCGATCCAGTCCGGTTCCAGGCCCAGCGAGCGGGACAGGTCGGCGCTGTGCGCGACGTCGCGGGGCAGGTGGGCGCCGGTTCCGCGGATGGCCCACCCCCGCCCGCCGTCCCGCGCCGCTCCGCTGTCGTCCGCCCGGGCCGGCCGGGGCGTGTCGGGCACGGTCATGCGGGTCCTCTCCCCATCACCGGACTGGCGGTTGTCAGTCCCATCCCATAAGTGAATAATCCCATTTCAGGGTTTTGGTCCATAACTGAAAGCTAAGCGGCCGTTGTCGTAAAGGAAAAGGCAGCCTTCCCTCCAGGTAAGGAGACCCCGCGTGCCCGCACCCCGATTCCGCCCGGCCGAAGAGCTCCAACCCGACGACAACTGCGCCTTCCTGTTCCCCGGCACCGGCTCCGCCGGGGTCCCCGACCTGCCCGCCCTCGCCCGCACCGGGCCCGGCGCCGCCCGCGCCGTCGCCGACGTCCTGGACGCCGTGCAGGAGGGCCTGCCCCCCAACGGATGGCCGCGCCTGCGCTCGATCCTCATGGACGACCCGAGCGGCTACCGGGAGGCCGCCCGCACCCCCGGCGTCGCCCAGCTAGCCGGCTACGCCGCGTCCGTCGCCGTCGACCGCGCCCTGCGCGCGCACGGCGTCCACCCCCGCTTCGCCGTCGGGCAGAGCTTCGGGGAGATCGCCGCGCTGGTGTGCGCGGGCGCGTTCTCCATCGCCGACGGCGCCCGCATGGGCGTGGCCGCCGTCGGCGTCCTGGCCCGGCACGGCGGGGGCGGCGGCATGGGGCTGCTGGAGGCCGGGGAGGACCGCACCCTCGCCTGCATCGAGGCCGCCGGCGCCCCCGAGGTGGTCGTCGCGTGCCTGAACGCCCCGCAGGTCACGGTCGTGTCCGGTCCCGACGGGCCCCTGGACGCCGTCCTGGACGCCGCGCGCGGGGAGGGAGTGAACGCGGTGCGGCTCGCGGTGCCCTACCTGTCCCACCATCCCGCGATGGCCGGCGCCGACGAGGAGTGGTACGCCATGATCCGCGGCTTCCCGCAGCGGCCCCTGGAGCTGACCGTCCACTCGCCCGTCCGCGGCCGCGCCTACCGCGACGACGACGACCTGCACCGCGCCATGGCCGACTGCATCGTCAGACCCGTCCGGCTGCCGGAGGCCCTGCGCGCCGTGCACGCGGCGGGCGCGACGGTGTTCACCGAGGCCGGCGCGGGCAACGCGCTGTGCCAGTGCGCCCGGCTGACCCTGCCGGGCGCGCGGACGATGGCGCCGCTGCGCGACCGCCCCCGCCACGGGCTCACCGGCAAGGCCGCCCCCGGCGTCACCCCCTCCGGCGAACGAAAGGACCCCTCGTGACCACCGACGCCGACGGTCTGCGGCAGTTCGTGCACGGCCCCCTACCCGACGCCAAGACGCGCGCGCGGCTGGAGGAGGCCGTCCCCGAGGAGTTCTTCACCGTCCCCGGCGGGCTCACCGCGCCCGACCGGCACGCCCTCACCTACGAGCGGCTGCGCCGCGCCGGGCTGGCCGCGCCGCCCGCCGGCGAGCTGCTGGCCGACCCGCCGGCGCTGTGCGCGCTGCTGGAGCGCGCCGCGATCGCCGACCCGCCCCTGTTCCACATGATGCTGCTGCACTACACGCTCGCGCTCGGTCCCATCCTGCGGTTCGGCGCCGGGCAGGAGGAGACGCGGCCGCTGCGCGAGTCCCTGGAGTCGATGGACTCGTTCGGCACGCTGCTGATGACCGAGGTGGGACGCAGCAACAGCCACCTGTCGCCCCGCACCGTCGCCCGCCACGACCCCGCCACGGGCGGGTTCGTGCTCAGCACCCCCGACGCCCAGGCCGCCAAGTTCCCCACCAACACCGCCCACCCGGACCTGCCCAAGACCGCCGCCGTCTACGCCACCCTCGTCCACGGCGGCCAGGAACGCGGCGTGTTCGTGTTCGCGGTGCCGCTGCGCGGACCCGGCGGCGCCGTCCCGCCCGGCGTGCGGATCGTCCCGGCCCCCGAGACCACCGGGCTGCAGATCGATTACGCCGCCGTCCTGCTGGAGGACGTCCGCGTCCCCTACGAGGCGTGGCTGCGCGACGGCGCGGCCATCGGCGCCGACGGGGCCTTTCACGACCCGCACGGGCCCGCGGCGGCGCGGCTCACCCGCTCGATGGGCATCGCCCCGCCGGTGTGGCGGGCGGTCGTGTCGGCCTCCGCCGCGATCACCCGGGCGTCCGCCGGGATGCTGCTCGCTCACTCGGCGGGCCGCACCACCCTCGGCCGGCTGGCGCCGCGCCGCCCGCTGACCGACTACCGCAACCAGCAGGAGGCGGTACTGGGCGCGCTGGCGTCGGCCTACGCCCTCACCGCCGTCGCCGCGCACGTCACCACCCCCCGCCCCCCGGGCGAGACGGCGGGCGACGGCGAAGGCGCCGGCAATACGGGCGGGCCGGCGACCGCATGGGCGCCGTGGTCGGCGGTCGACCGGGACCTGGCGCTGCTCAAGGCCGCCGCGACCGCCCAGGCGCAGGAGACGGTGTCGGCGTGCCGGGTGCACAGCGGCGCCCCCGGCTTCGCCGCCGTCGAGCGCCTCAACGCCTACCGGGGCCTGACGCACGCCTACCAGAATGCCGGCGGCGACAACGAGCTCATCCTCTACGACACCGCCCGCGCGATGGCCGACCGCGACCGCTACGTCCCGCCCGAGCCGGAGCTCGGACCGCCCGACGACGGTGACCTGGACTCCCCGCGCGTGTGGCTGTTCCTGGCGCGCGACGCCGAGCGCCGCACGCGCGACCGGCTCGCCGGACGGGTCGAGGCCGCCCTGCGCGGCGGGCAGGACGCCTTCACCGCCTGGAACGGCAACCTGGCGCTGGCCCGGCGGACCGCCACCGCCTGCGCCGACCGGATCATCCTGGAGATCCTCGCCGCGGCCTCCGGCACCGGACCGAAGGCGCTCGGGCCCGTCCTGCGCCTGCACGCGCTGGACCGGCTGGAGCGCCGCGCCGCCGTCCTGCTCAACGAGGGGGTCGTCCCGCCGGGGATCCTGGACGAGCTGGGCGACGCGCGGCGCCGCACGTGCGACGAGCTGGCGCCCCGCGCGGCGGAGCTGGCCGCCGCGTTCGACCTTCCCGCCCCCGTCACCGCGCCCGCCGCGTTCCTGGCCTGACGGCCCGCGCGCGGGAAGAAAGGGCACGCCACGCCGCGAATTCGCCAAGGAGGCGGGGGAACCAGCGCAAGGTGGCTACCGTTCTCGTTAGACATACCGCACGCGGGTGGTGTCACCCGCAGCCGATACGGAGGTAGACACAGTGGGAGTCAGTCTGAGCAAGGGCGGCAACGTCTCGCTGACCAAGGAGGCCCCCGGACTGACCGCCGTCGTGGTTGGTCTGGGGTGGGACGTGCGGACCACGACCGGAACCGACTTCGACCTGGACGCCAGCGCCCTGCTGTGCTCGGCGGAGAACAAGGTCCTGTCGGACCAGCACTTCGTGTTCTTCAACAACCTCAAGAGCCCCGACGGTTCGGTCGAGCACACCGGCGACAACCTCACCGGTGAGGGCGAGGGCGACGACGAGGCGATCAAGGTGAACCTGAACACCGTCCCCGCCGAGATCGCCAAGATCGTGTTCCCGGTGTCGATCTACGACGCCGACAAGCGCCAGCAGAGCTTCGGGCAGGTCCGCAACGCCTTCATCCGCGTGGTGAACCAGGCCGACAACAGCGAGATCGCGCGCTATGACCTGTCGGAGGACGCCTCGACCGAGACCGCGATGGTGTTCGGCGAGCTCTACCGCAACGGCGCCGAGTGGAAGTTCCGCGCGGTGGGCCAGGGCTACGCCTCGGGCCTGTCGGGCATCGCCTCCGACTTCGGGGTGAACGTCTGACCCTCTCCGCACGTGGACGGGGCGCCCCCACCGGTGGGGGCGCCCCGTCGCGCGTCCGGCCCGGGCGCCCGTCAGCCCGCGGGGACGACGGCGAGGGCCTCGATCTCCACCAGCAGGTCGTCGCGGACCAGGCGCGACACCTCGACCAGCGACGCGGCGGGCGCGACGCCCGCGGGGACGAACTCGGCGCGCACGGCGCGCACGACCGGGGCGCCGCCGGCGTCCCGCAGGAAGTAGCCGAGCCGCACGACGTGCTCCCAGCGGGCGCCCGCGGCGGTGAGCGCGGTCTCCAGGTTGGCGAACACCTGCCGGGTCTGGGCCTCCAGGTCGCCGGGGCCGACCAGGTTCCCGTCCGAGTCCAGCGGGATCTGGCCGCTGATCACCACCAGCCGGCCCGGCACGTCGACGGAGACGGCGTGGCTGTACCCGGGGCCGGGCGGAAGGCCCGGCGCGTCGATCTGGCGGTGGGCGGGGCCCGGCTCGTCGCTCATCACAAGATCACGATACCGGCGGGCGGGCGAGCAGCTCCTCCCGCAGCCGCGTCTTGAGGATCTTGCCGCCGGGGTTGCGGGGCAGGCCCTCCTCCCGGAACCACACGTGCACGGGCACCTTGAACGCCGCGATCCGCCCGCCCAGGAACTCCCGGAGCTCGCGCTCGGACACCGCGGCGCCGGGGCGCGGCACGATCACCGCGCCGACCTCCTCGCCGAGCACCTGGTGCGGGACGCCGATCACGGCGCAGTCGGCGACGGCGGGATGCTCGTAGAGGGCGGCCTCGACCTCGGCGCAGTAGATGTTTTCGCCGCCGCGGATCAGCATGTCCTTGGCCCGGTCGACGATGTAAACGAACCCGTCGGCGTCCAGGCGGGCCAGGTCGCCGCTGTGGAACCAGCCGTCCACGAACGCCGCGGCGGTCGCCTCGGGCTTGTTCCAGTAGCCCTTGATGACGTTGGGCCCCTTGATGAGCAGCTCGCCGACCTCGCCGGCCGGCAGTTCCTCCCCGGCGGGCCCAACGACCCGGACGTCGCAGACCGCGACGGGCGGGCCGACGCTCTCGGGCCGCTCCAGGTAGTTCACGCCGCCGTTGTAGGTGGTGACCGAGGAGGTCTCGGTGAGGCCGTACCCGTTGCCGGGCATCCGCTCGGGCAGCCGCTCCCTGATCTTGTCGACGAGGGCGGGCGCGGCGGGCGCGCCGCCGTAGCTGACGCCGGTGAGGCTGGAGGTGTCGAACTCGCCGAACTCGTAGGAGGTCAGCACCTGCCAGGCCATCGTCGGCACGCCACCGAAACCGGTGACCCTCTCCCGCTCGATCAGCTCCAGCGCCCGGCGGACGTCCCACTTGTACATCAGCACCACGGTGCCGCCCTGCAGGGCGCTGGACACCAGCACCGAGTGGCAGCCGGTGGCGTGGAAGAACGGGACGCTCAGCAGCGTCACGCGCGGCTGCGGCGCCGCGAGCTCCTCGACCGTGCGGCCCGCGCGCACTCCCGCCGACATGATCCCGTACGCGAGGCTGATGGGGTTGCCTGCGATGTTGCGGTGCGTGCCGAGGGCGCCCTTGGGCCGTCCGGTGGTGCCGGAGGTGTAGAAGATCGTGGCATCGTCCTCGGGACCGAGCGGCACGTCGGGCAGAGTCATATCGGGCAGAGTCATATCGGGCAGAGTCATATCGGGCAGGGTGGCGTCGGCCGGGTCTCCGGCGGCGTCCTCGAACGCCTCCGCTCCCGCGGGCACGGCGCCGTCCGCCCTCGCGACCAGGCACGCCACGCCCAGGCCCGGCAGGACCCCGGCGAGCCGCTCGGCGCGCTCGGCGTCGGCGACCAGGACCTTGGCGCCGCTGTCGGCCAGCCCGTACTCCAGTTCCGCGGCGCTCCACCAGGCGTTCAGCGGGACCACGACGGCCCCGGCGACCGCGGCGCCGAAGAAGGCCACCGACCACTCGGGATAGTTGCGCATGGCGATCGCGACCCGGTCGCCCTTGGCGATCCCGTACCGGTCGACGAGCCGCCGCGCGAACGCGGCCGCCCGCGCGTGGTGCTCGGCGAAGGTGAGCCGGTCGTCCCCGTAGACCAGGAAGTCCTTGTCGCCGTGGAGGCGGGAGATCTCCAGGACGTCGCGCAGCGTGGGCGGGGCGTTCTTCCACACCCGGGTCCGGACGCCGCGGATCCGCGTCTCGTCCATCTCGAACGGCTGCCCCGGCGCCGTCATCGCGGCCCTGACCTCGGCGATGCTCGCCAGTCCGGGGCCCGCCATGCCGTTGCCGGTCATTCCGGTGCCCGCCGGCCGCCCGGTGTCCTGCACGTCCCGATCCTGCACGTCGCGCCTCCCGCGGGGTGGGGCGCACCGCCGGGCGACCCGTCCGCCGAACATGATTCGGTGCGCCGTGTCCGAGAATGTATGGTCCACGTCACACGCGGGTCAACGCCCCCGCGCCGCGGGGCCCAGGGGAGAACGGTCCCGGCGGACGGTCCCAGGGAAGATCCCTGCCTGCGACAATGGGGGCATGACCGAGCGCAAGCCGATCGAGTACTGGCTGTCGGACATGGACGGCGTCCTCGTGCACGAGGGCCGGCCCGTCCCCGGCGCCGAGGAGTTCGTCCGCCGCCTGGCGGCGTCCGGAAAGCCGTTCCTCATCCTGACCAACAACTCGATCTACACCCGGCGGGACCTGTCGGCCCGCCTGGCGGCGGCGGGGCTGGCCGTCCCGGCCGAGTCGATCTGGACCTCCGCGCTGGCCACCGCCCGTTTCCTGGCCGACCAGCGCCCCGAGGGGTCGGCGTACGTGATCGGTGAGGCGGGCCTGACGACGGCGCTGCACGAGGCCGACTTCGTCCTCACCGACATCGACCCCGACTACGTGGTGCTCGGCGAGACCCGCACCTACAGCTTCTCCCAGATCACCCGCGCGATCCGGCTGATCGAGGGCGGCGCCCGGTTCGTGGCGACCAACCCCGACCCGATCGGCCCGTCCCCGGAGGGCTCGCTGCCGGCGTGCGGCGCCGTCGCCGCGATGATCACCCGGGCGACGGGGGTGGACCCCTACTTCGTCGGCAAGCCCAACCCGCTGATGATGCGCACGGCGCTGAACGTGGTCGGCGGGCACAGCGAGAGCACCGCGATGATCGGCGACCGCATGGACACCGACATCGTCGCCGGCGTCGAGGCCGGGCTGGAGACGATCCTGGTGCTGACCGGCGTCACCCGCAAGGACGAGATCGCCCGGTTCCCGTTCCGCCCCCACCGCGTCGTGGCGTCCATCGCCGACCTCATCGACCTGGTCTAGCCTGTGTTTCACCAGTCCCGGCCCACTTCGCTCGCCTGGCGGCTCGCTACGTGACCGTGCCTGGGCGAACGCGGCATCGCTTCGCGATCTGCCCGGCTCCGCTCGCCTCCGGCCTCGCTCCACCGGGCAGGTCACGCGTTCGCGCGGGCGGCCGAGGCCACTTCGAGACAGGCCCTAGCCGGGACGGCGCGCCGTAGACTCGCAGTCGCCATGCGCACGATCAGACAGGGCGGCTCGGTGGAGCTGGAAGTCCGCAGGTCCCGGTTCGCCTGCACGCTCGCCCGCGCCGCAGACGAGGCCGAGGCCACGGCGTTCATCGCCGCGCACCGGCGGGCGCATCGTGACGCCACCCACAACTGCACCGCCTACGTCGTCGGCGAGCACGGCGAGATCACCAAGAGCAGCGACGACGGCGAGCCGGCCGGGACGGCCGGGATCCCGATGCTGGAGGTGCTGGTGCGGCGCGGGCTGACCGGCACCGCCGCGGTCGTCACCCGCTACTTCGGCGGGGTGAAGCTCGGCGCGGGCGGTCTGGTGCGCGCCTACGGGCAGGCGGTCTCCGCCGCCCTCGACGCCGTCGGGGTCGTGGAGCTGCGCCCGGTGGTGACGGTCACCGTCGGCGTGGACCACGCGCTGGCGGGACGGTTCCTGGGCGACCTGCACGCCCGCGGCCACCAGCCCGGCGACGTCCGCTACGGGACGGGCGTGCAGGCCGACGTGGCGGTGCCCGTCCCGGAGCTGGAGGCGTTCGAGGCGTGGGCGGCGGAGGTCACCGCCGGCCGCGCCTGGACGCGGCGCGGCGCGCCCGGCCACATCGAGGTGCCCGTCCCCTGACCGGGGCCGGGCGGCTCAGCCACCGAGGAACTCCTCCAGGGCCGGGGCGAGCGCGGCGGGGTCGACGTCGTGGGTCTGGCCGTCCAGGGTGCGGTGCGTCCCGGCGGGCAGGAGCGCCGCGGTGCGGCGCGCGATGTCGCGCATCCAGGCGGGGCTGTCGCCGCCGTCCAGCACCAGGGCCGGGACGGTGACGCTCGCGAGCAGGTCCTCCGGCAGCTCGGCGCCCGTGGCGGCGTCGTCCATGACCGCCGAGTCGTAGGCGAGGGTGGGCGCGAGCGCCTCCAGCGCGGGCCACATCGGCGCGCCCCGCATCTGGCCGACCATCTCCTCCGGCATCCCGACGGCGGTCATGAACAGGGCGAGGGCGTCCCCGCGGCGCCCGTCGGCCAGCATGCCGGTCAGCTCGGTGCTGTAGGCGCGGGCGCGGGTGAGGCGGTCGTCGTGGGAGGGGTTGAAGGGCGGTTCGAACAGCGCGAGCCGGGTGATGGGCAGGCCGTGCGCGGCGGCGCGCAGCGCCAGGACCGCGCCGGACGACATCCCGTACACCGCGGCGGACCCGCCGGCGGCCTCGATGACGGCGGCCAGATCCTCGATCTCGCGCTCGACGGCGTAGGGCGGGGTGTCGCCGCTGTCGCCGCGTCCCCGGCGGTCGTAGGTCACGACGGTGCGGTGCGGGGCCAGCAGCCCGGCGAGCGCGGCGCCGGAGCCGCGGTCGTTGAGGGCGCCGCCGACGTGGATCAGGGCGGGACCCTCGCCGGTCCGGTCGAGGGCGATGCGGGTGCCGTCCTTGGAGTGCGTGGTGTCCATGAGGGGTTCCTTCCCAGGTGGCCGGCTTTGTGCGGCCGTTCGTCCCACCGACGAACGCGACGCGCCGCGACGGACACCCCCGGGACGCCTTTTTTTCAGCGGGGCTCGTGCGGGGCGGTCTCGGCGAGGCGGCGGGCGAGGTAGCGGCGCTCGGCGTCGTCGGTGACCAGGGCCAGGGCGGCGCGGTAGGCGGCGGCGGCCTCGCCGTCGCGGCCCAGGCGGCGCAGCAGGTCGGCGCGGGTGGCGGGCAGCAGGTGGTAGCCGTCCAGGGCGCCGGAGCGCTCCAGGTCCCGCACCAGCTCCAGGCCGGCGGCGGGGCCGTCGGCCATGGCGACCGCGACCGCCCGGTTCAGCCGCACCACCGGCGAGGGGACCAGCTCCGCGAGCCGCCCGTACAGGATGGCGATCTGGGGCCAGTCGGTGGCGGCGGCGTCGGGCGCGGTGGCGTGGCAGGCGGCGATGGCGGCCTGCACCTGGTAGGGGCCGGGCGGCGGCCTGCCGGGCGCGGGGCTCAGGGCGTCCTCCAGCAGGGCGACTCCCTCGGCGATCTCGGCGGCGTCCCACCGGGAGCGGTCCTGGTGCTCCAGGGTGACCAGCGCGCCGCGGGCGTCGGTGCGGGTGCCGGCGCGGGCGTCGTGCAGCAGCATCAGGGCCAGCAGGCCGCGCGCCTCGGGCTCGCCGGGCAGCAGCGAGACCAGCAGCCGGGCGAGGCCGATCGCCTCCCCGCACAGCGCGCGGCGCCGCGGTTGCCCGCCGGCGGCGTTGTAGCCCTCGTTGAACAGCAGGTACAGCACGCCGAGGACGGCGGTGGTGCGTTCGGGCAGCAGGTCGGGCGGCGGGACGCGGTAGGGGATTCCGGCGTCGCGGATCCTGCGTTTGGCGCGGGTGATCCGTTTGGACATCGCGGTCTCCTCGACCAGGAACGCGCGGGCGATCTCGCCGGTGGTGAGGCCGGCGAGGGTGCGCAGGGTGAGGGCGACGCGGGCGTCGAGGCTCAGCGCGGGATGGCAGCAGGTGAACATCAGCCGCAGCCGGTCGTCGCCGAAGGCGTCCGGTTCGGGCGGCGGGGGCGTCCCTGCGGTTCGGGCGGCCTGGGCGAGCTTGCGGGCGCCGGCGGCGTCCCGGCGCAGCCGGTCGACGGCGCGGTTGCGGGCGGTGGTGGTCAGCCAGGCGCCGGGACGGGCCGGGACGCCGTCGCGCGGCCAGCGTTCCAGCGCCGCGGCGAAGGCGTCCTGGGCGCACTCCTCGGCCAGGTCAAAGTCGCCGGTCACCCGGATGAGGGTGGCCACGACCTGGCCCCATTCGGCGCGGAAGGCCCGCGCGACGGCGTCGGCGGCGCCCGCCGGCGGGGTGGTCACGCGGTCGCGGGGCCCGGTTCCTCGACCGGGCGGATCTCGATCTGGCCGAGGGCGGCCCAGGGGTGCCGGGCGGCGATCTCGATGGCCTCCCGCAGCCCGCCGCACTCGATGACGGTGAACCCGCCGATCTGGTCCTTGGTCTCGGCGAAGGGCCCGTCGGTGAGCAGCACCTCGTCGCCGCGGACCTTGACGGTGGTGGCCCGGTCGCTGGGCGCGAGCCCGGCGCCGCCGCGGATGACGCCGCGCCGCTCCATCTCCTGCGACCAGCCGCCGCAGCCGGTGGCGGCGGCCTGCTCGGGGTCGGTGCCGGCGGTCTCGTCGCTGCAGATCATCAGCACGTAGCGCACGGTTCCTCCGCTGACCGGATGTCCTGGGGGACGGGGGCCCGTCCGCACAGCAGCATCCCAGACCCGCGGAGGCGCGCGGGCCTGGGACGCGACGCGGACGCGTCCCTCCATGTCCCCCTGGCCGATGACGCCGCCGTCGTAGGGGAGTACGGACCCTTCGCCGAGGCCTATCCAACGGCCGGGTTCGGGCTTGTCCCCGGGTCTGGCCTCGGGCTTCTCGGACACCGTTGACCGGGGGAGGGAAGCTCGCACAATGTCGGGAATGGGTACTCCACACCGGTTGAGGGCGTGCGGTGGCGCGCCGCCGCGGGACGAGGGGCCGTGCACAGGGCGGCCGGGCCGGTGACGGGGCTGGAGCCGGGCGTGGTGGCGGGGCTGGTGCTGCTGGCGGTGGCGGCGGGCATCGGGATCACGGCGGTCGGGCCGGGCGGGGTGCTGATCACCGCGGGACTGTTCGCGCTGACGCCGCTGGACCCGGCGCAGGTGGCGGGCACGGCGCTGGTCACCAACGTCGCGACGGGCGTGCTGGGCACGGCGGTGTACTGGCGGTCGGGGCAGCTGCGCGAGCCGCCGGCGCGGCGGACGGCGGTGCTGCTGTGCGGGGGCGCGGTCGCCGGGACGCCGGTGGGGGTGCTGCTGAACGGGCTGGTGACGGGCCGGGTGTTCGGTGTGCTGCTGGGGGCGCTGGTCGCGGCGACGGCGGTGCTGGTCCTCGCCCGGCGTCCGGGCGCGCGGGGGCCGGGCGCGGACGGTTCGGGGGAGGGCGGTCCGGGATGGCGGGCGACCGCGGCGGTGGGCGCGGGGGTGGCGGCGGCGGGCGCGATGTTCGGGGTCGGGGGGCCGATGCTGTGCGTGCCGCTGCTGATGGCGCTGGGGGTGCCGGTGCTGTCGGCGCTGGCGGCGGCGCAGGCCCAGTCGGTGGTGATCGCCGGTGCCGGGACGGTCGGGTACGTCGCGGCGGGGGCGGTCGACTGGCCGCTGGCGGCGCTGGTGGGCGTCCCGGAGCTGGCGGGGGTCCTGGCGGGGTGGGTGATCGCCCGGGCGGTTCCGGCGGCGGCGCTGCGGGGGGCGCTGGTGGTGAGCCTGCTGGCGCTGGCCCCGTACGTGGCGTTGCGCGGCTGAGCGGCCCGGTCAGGTGCGGGCGCGCAGGCGGCGCAGCATGCGGGCGTCGGTGAATCCGACGGCGTGGGCGGCGGCCTCGGCGGTGGCGCCCTGCCCGATGAGGTGCTCGGCGCGTTCCAGCCGCAGTTCCTGCTGGTAGCGCAGCGGGGTCAGGCCGGTGACGGCGGTGAAGCGGCGGGTGAGGGTGCGCTCGCTGACGCCGGCCTCGGCGGCCAGGACGTGCAGGGGCAGGGGGCGGGCGTAGCGGGCGTCGATGAGGTCCTGGGCGCGGTGGACGGCGTCGCTGACGTGGGCGCGGTGCCGCAGCAGGGCGCTGGCCTGGGGTTCGTCGCCGTTGCGGCGCGCGTACACGACCATGGCGCGGGCGGTGCGGGCGGCGGCGCCGGGCCCGTGCCGGGAGGCGACCAGGTGCAGGGCGAGGTCGATGCCGGAGGCGATGCCGGCGGAGGTGATGACGCGGCCGTCGGTGACGTACAGGACGTCGCGGACGACGGTGGCGCGGGGGTGGCGGCGGGCGAGGTCGTCCTGGAGCTGGTGGTGGGTGGTGCAGCGGCGCCCGTCCAGGAGCCCGGCGTGGGCGAGGGCGAACGCGCCGGCGCAGACGCTGGCGACGGTGCCGCCCGCGGCGTGGTGGCCGGCCAGGCGGCGGGCGGCGTGGCCGGAGACGGGCGGGGCGTGGGGTTCGCCGCGGCCCCAGCGCCATCCGGGGACCAGGAGGATGTCGCCCGCGGTGAGGTCGGGCCAGGCGGTGGGCGCCTGGAGGGGGACGCCCTGCGCGGTGGGCACGGTCGCGGGGGAGGGGTGCGGGGTCTCCTGCGGGTCCCCGGGTGCGGGGTGGTCGGCGACGTAGGCGAGCCGGTAGGGCAGGCCGGCGTCGGCGGCCGTCCCGAACACCTGGGCGGGCCCGGCCAGGTCGAGCAGGTGCAGGCCGGGGACGAGCAGGAAGACGACGCGGGTCACGATCCGGTCAGCCTACCGGGGCGGGCGCGAGGTCGTCGAGCGAGGCGATGGCGGCGAACCGTCCGGCCAGGGCGTACTCGGTGCGGGCGATGATCTGGTCGGTGGGCAGGGTGGCGGGGTCGGCGAGGATCTCGGCCAGGGGGCGGCCGGGCGGGGCGTCGCGGTGCTCGATGGGGAAGGTGGCGGTGGCGTCGGTGACGAAGGTGACGCGGTAGCCGAGGTCGGCGGCCAGGCGGGCGGTGGTCTCGCAGCACTGCTCGGTCTGGATGCCGCAGACGGCGACCTCGGTCACGCCGCGTCCGGTGAGGAGCTGCTGCAGGCCGGTGGTGGTGAAGGCGTTGCGTGAGGTCTTGGTCATGACGGGTTCGCCGGGCGCGGGGGCCAGGCCGTCCATGAGCCGGACGTGGCCGAGTTCGGGGTCGAAGGGGCCCCCGCTGCCGGGTTCGGCGTGCAGGATCCACACGACCAGGTCGCCGGCGGCGCGGGCTGCCTCGGCCAGGCGCGCGGCGCGGGCGGCGATGTCGGGTGCCGAGACGGCCTCCCAGTTGGGGCGGCGGCGGAAGGATTCCTGGACGTCGATGACGAGGAGCGCGCGGTTCATGGTGTCGATCCTGGCCGGGCGAGGCGCCGCCGGGCAGGCACCATCGCGGCGGGATGCGGAACGATCCGGTCACGGCGGCCGTGGGGGGCGGGGTAAAGGATCTCGGGCAGGGGAGGGAGGGGACGTTCTGGACGGGAATCCCCCGGGGTGAGGGGGTCTGTACGAGTGAGGGGGACTCGGCATGGGCGGAGGCGTGAAGGGGCACGCGCCGGGCGTCAGTCTCGGAGTGGAGGAGGAGTTCCTGCTGGTGGACGCGGTGTCGGGGGAGTGCGTCGCGCATGCCGAGGACGTCCTGGAAAGGGCCGGGCCGCACCGGTGGCGGACCTCAGGTGGATCGTTCCACACCGAGTTGCTGGGGTCGCAGGTGGAGGCGGTGACGGGGGTGTGCCACGACCTGGCGGGCCTGCGCGCGCAGCTGCGGTACGGGCGGGCGCGGCTGGCGGAGGCGGCGCGGGAGGACGGCGCGCTGCTGGTGGCGTCGGGGACGCCGGTGCTGGGCGGCAGCCCGCCGCCGGCCGCGCGGGGCGAGCGGTTCGCCGCGATCGTGTCCGCCTACGGCGACGTGGTCGAGGACTACCAGGCCTGCGGCTGCCACGTGCACGTCGGTGTCACCGACCGCGAGTCGGCGGTGGCGGTGGTGAACCATCTGCGGCCGTGGCTGCCGGTGCTGGTGGCGCTGGCGGCCAACTCGCCGTTCGACCGCGGGCGCCCCACCCGCTACGCGGCGCGCCGGATGATGGAGATGGCCCGGTTCCCGGGCGCCGGCGTTCCGCCGTGGTCGGCGTCGGCGGCCGACTACGACGCGCGGGTCGCGGCGCTGGTGGAGTCGGGCGCGCTGGTGGACGGGGCGATGACGTTCTGGCTGGCGCGGCCGTCGCCGCGGTGGCCGACGGTGGAGGTGCGGGCCGGGGACGCGGCGGGGACCGCGGACGAGGCGGTGCTGCAGGCGGCGCTGGTGCGGGGCCTGGTCGGCGCCGCGCTGGCGGATCTGGCGGCGGGCCGGGAGGCGCCGCGGGCCGACGGGCAGGTGTGCGCGGCGGCGCTGTGGAACGCGGCCCGGCACGGGCTGGACGGCGCGATGGTGGACCCGGTGGCGCGGCGGGCCGTCCCGGCGTGGCGGCTGGTCGACGGCCTGGTCGCCCGCGCGGCCCCGGCCCTGGAGGAGGCCGGGGACCTGGGTGCGGTGTTCGCGCTGGTGGAGGGCGTGCGCCGCGCGGGGACGGGCGCGGACCGGCAGCGCCGAGCGGCGCGGCGCGGCGGCCCTCGCGCGGTGGTGGACATGCTGGCCCGGCAGACCGAGTCCGGCGGCCTGGCGCCCGGGCCGGACACCGGTGCGGGGCCGGGCGGGCCGGCGGGCGGCGCCGACGGGGGCCCGGCGGACACACCGGACGGGATTTCAGGGGAAGAACCGGGCGTATGGGACGCGGGTGAGCGGGTACCGGAGCCGGATGCCCCTTGACGACGGAGGAGATATGACCGCTCACCAGGACCGGCCGCCCTCCCGCGGTCCCGAGCCCGGCCCGGGGAACGGCCGCGGGACGGGCCCCGCGTCAGGCCGCGTGCCGGGTTCTGCTTTCGGGTCTGCGCTCGGGCCCGTGCGGGCGCGCGCGGACCGGGCGCCGGTGCTGCCGGCGCCGCGCGGGCCGCTGTCGCGGGCCGTGACGGACGTCCTGTCCTCGGCCCGGCCCCCGGCCCCCCTCGACGACCTCCTTGACGACCTCCTTGACGACCCGCCGGGCCCGGCCGGGATCGCCGGCCGCGTCGCCGAGGTGCGATCCTGCGACCCCTACGGCGAGGATCTGCAACTGGCGCTGCACACCTGCTACGAGCTGCACTACCAGGGGTTCGCGGGCGTGGACCCGGACTGGGAGTGGGATCCGGGGCTGCTGCGGCTGCGCGGGGCGATGGAGGCGGTGTTCCTGGCGGCGCTGCGCCGCGACGTGTGGCGGGCGGGCGGCGCGGACGCGGCCCGCGACGTGCACGGCGCGCTGGAGGAGCTGCTGGTCGAGCCGGTGGACGCCCGCGGCGTCTCCCACCATCTGCTCGACGAGGGCACCCGGGGGCAGATGCGCGAGTACGCGGCGCTGCGGTCGGTGTACCACCTGAAGGAGGCCGACCCGCACGCGTGGGTGATCCCGAGGCTGCGGGGGCGGGCCAAGGCGGCGCTGGTGGCGGTGGAGTTCGACGAGTTCGGCGGCGGCCGCCCGGAGATGACGCACCAGGGCCTGTACGCCGATCTCCTGGACGACCTGGGGCTGGACCCGTCCTACGGCGCGTACGTGGACGCGGCGCCGGCGGTGATGCTGGCGACGGTGAACATGATGTCGCTGTTCGGGCTGCACCGGTCGCTGCGGGCCGCGCTGGTGGGGCACTTCGCGGCGGCGGAGATCACCACGGCGCCGTCGGCGCGGCGGATGGCGCGGGCGCTGGAGCGGCTGGGCGCCGGGCCGCGCGCGCTGCTGTTCCACACCGAGCACATCGAGGCCGACGCCGTCCACGAGCAGGTGCTGCGCCACGAGGTGATCGGCGGGCTGCTGGACGCCGAGCCGGGCCTGGCCGGGGACGTGGTGCTGGGCGTGCGCGCGACGGGCCTGCTGGAGGACCGGTTGGGCGGGCATCTGCTGGGGTGCTGGCGGGCGGGCCGCCCGGCGCTGCGGCGCCCGCTCGCGCAGGAGACGGCCGCTGCCGTGACCGCTGGGGAGACCGGTGCTTCGGACGGCGCGCGAGCGGTCGCCGCGGTGGCGCGGTGAAGGGGGAGGGGCGGGCGATGATGCTTTTCAGGCCGCCGGGCGTGTACCGGCCGCAGGCCGACACCTCGCTGCTGACGCGGGCGCTGCTGGCGTCGCTGGCGCGGGCGGGGGCGCCGCCGGGGGCGCGGGTCCTGGAGCTCGGCACCGGGACGGGCGCGGTGGCGCTGGCCGCGGCGCGGGCCGGCTGCGAGGTCGTCGCGGTGGACGCCTCGGCGCAGGCGGTGCTGGCGGCGCGGGTGAACGCGCGGATGCGGGGGCTGCCGGTGCGGGTGCTGCGCGGCGACATGTTCGCGCCGGTCGCCGGGCAGGAGTTCGACGTGATCGTCGCCAACCCCCCGTACGTGGCCGGGGACGTCGACCCGGCGTCGGTGCGGGGCCGGGCGCGGGCGTGGGAGGCGGGGCTGGACGGCCGGGTGCTGCTGGACCGGATCTGCGCGCAGGCCCCCGGGCACCTGTCGCCGTCGGGGACGCTGCTGGTGGTGCATTCGGCGCTGAACGGGGTGGCGTCCACGCTGGTGGGGCTGCGCCGCGCGGGGATGCGGGCGTCGGTGGTGGCGCGGCACCGCGAGCCGTTCGGGCCGGTGATGCGGCGCCGCGCTGACGGGTTGCGGGCGCGGGGCCTGCTGGTGGCCGGGCAGCGCCACGAGGACCTGGTGGTGGTGCGCGCCGACCGGATCGGGGAGGAGGCGTGCGATGAGCGTGACCGGGAGGCCGCCTGAGAACCCGTCCGCGGCGCGGCCGCAGGGCGCGGCCGGGGAGGGCCCGGGCGGCCCGGAGCGGCGGCGGGTGCGGATGGTGCCGGGCGGGCCGGTGCTGGTGGAGGGCCCGGTGGAGGTCGTGATGGAGGACGGGTCGACGGCGGTGTCGGACCGCTGGCTGGTCGCGCTGTGCGCGTGCCGCCGCAGCCGCGCCTACCCGTTCTGCGACACCAGCCACCGCCGGCGCCGCCGCGACTGACCCGGCCCGCTGACCCGGCCGCGGGGTGTGGCGTGCGGCGGGTCAGCCGCCGAGGCTGTCCAGGGCGGTGTCCAGCCGCTGGGCCAGGGCCTCGAGCTGCTCCTCGTTGGCGCCGGTGTCGAGTTCGGCGATGACGGCGTCCCGCGTGGTGATCACCATGGCGTCCTCGGGGCCCTCGCCGCGGCCGGGGCCGGACGGGACGACGGCGGCGCGGCCCTTGACGACGACGAGCGCGGCGCCGCGGTCGGTGGAGGCCAGCAGGGTGTGCAGGTGCTCGGCTGTGATCGTCGGCATCGGGTGACCTCCGGATCGGTCGTCGGCGGATCGGTGCCCGGCGGACGCGCCGGACCGTGCCGCCGGTCATCGTGATGTGGTGACGTCGTGGCGGCGGGTGGTCAGGGTTTGCGGCCGACGCCGGTGGCGAACTCGCGGCCGCGCATCCGCCCGCCGGTGTCGGGGGACAGCGGCGGGGTGTCGCGGCCGGCGCCGGTGCGCAGCCCTTCCAGGAACTCGGTGATCGCTTCGCGGGCGGTGTGCCGGGGCGTCCAGCCGAGCTCGTCGCGGGCCCGGGCGGTGTCCATGAGCGGGACCTGCAGGGCCAGGTCGAGCAGGGCGGGGGAGGCGGGCACCAGGTGCAGGTTCCAGGCGGCGGCGAGGGCTGCCCGCACGCCCCGCGCGGGCAGCCGCACGATCCGGGCGCCGAGCAGGTCGGCGAGCTCGGCTGCGTCCAGGGCGGGTTCGGCGGCGAGGTTGAAGGCGCCGCGGGCCCGGCCGGTGGCGGCGAGCCGGAACGCCTGCCCGGCGTCGGCGGAGTGCAGGACCTGCAGCCGCAGGCCGGGCAGGTCCGGCACGACCGGGATGAGGCCGGGGCGGGCGAGGCGTCCGGGCAGCAGCGGCCCGGCGAACAGGCGGCGCTGCTCGCTGGCGCTCTGCCGTTCGAAGATGAAACCGGGCCGCAGCCGCACGACGCGGCAGTCGGGGTTGGCGGTCTCGAAGGCGTCCAGGAGCCGTTCGACGTAGGCCTTCTCGCGGCTGTAGGCGGCCTCGGGCCACCCGTGGGTGGGCCAGGACTCGTCGACCGCGCGGTCCTTGGGGCCGGGAGAGTAGGCCCCGACGGAGGAGGAGTACACCAGCGCGGGCACGCCCGCGCGGGCGGCGGCGTCGAACACGCGGGCGCTGCCGACGGCGTTGGAGTCCCAGGTCACCGCGGGCCGGTGGGTGGGCTGGAACAGCCACGCCAGGTGGACGACGGCGTCGGCGCCGCGCATCAGCGGGACCAGGTCGGTGTCGGTGACGTCGGCCTCGGCCCACCGCAGCTTGCCGGTGCCGCCGGGATCGGCCTCGCGGGCGGCCCCCGGGCCGGGCTCGCGGCGGGCCAGCCCGGTGATCTCGGTGACGGCCGGGTCCTCGGCGAGCGCGCGGACGGTGCTGGTCCCGATGTTGCCCGTGGCGCCGGTGACGACGACGCGCATGGCGATCTCCCCCTCGTCGGCGGTTCGCCCGCGGGCTCGTCCCCGCAGGTGGACGGCCCCATTCCCGTCCCGCGCCGATGTATGCCCACCGCCCCGGCCACCGCACCGCCCACCGCCGGGCCCGTGCCGGCGGGCTCGGCGGTGGGCGGTGCGGTGGGGCCGCGGGGTCAGGCGGGGAGGGCGTCGCCGGGGCGGCAGTGCAGGCACGGCCGGTACCCGGCGGCGCGCGCGGCGGCCAGGTCCCCGAACCCGCGCCGGTGCCCGGGGGTGATCCGGCGCGCGTCCGCGCAGGTCGGGTAGCACACGATCCCGGTGGTGTCGGAGCCGACCAGCCGCACGCCGCGCCGGGCCAGCTCGGTGACCTCCTCGACGTCGACGTCCTCGGCGCGCAGCAGCCGTTCCTTGGCGTCGGAGCCGAACACGTAGTCGCCCAGGGTGCCGTCCGAGCGGGTCACGCGGTGGCAGGGGATGAGCAGCGGGACGGGGTTGCGGCCCAGCGCCGACCCGACGGCGCGGACGGCCTTGGGGCGTCCGGCGTGCCGGGCCACCCACGCGTAGGGGCGGGTCTGCCCGCGGGGGATCTGCGCGGCGGCGCGCAGCACGGCGGCCTCGAAGTCGCTGAGCCCGCGCAGGTCCAGGCGCAGCGGGCCGAGCCGGCCGGTGCGCAGGGCGGGCAGCAGCCCGGCGGGGGGGCGGTCGGCGGGCAGCAGCGGCCGCGCGAACCGGGCGCGGAACGCCGCCGCGAACTCCCGGTCGTCCATGCCGGCGCGCAGGTAGGCGACGCCGTGGTCGGTGAAGGCGACCTGCAGGCCCTCCAGGGGGCCGGGGACGTGGAGGCGGCGGGCGGCGATGCGGTCCAGCAGGGCCGGGGGCGCGTCGGCGGCCAGTTCCGCCAGTTCACCGGCCAGCGGGTCGGGCGTGCCGCCGGCGGGGTCGGTGCGGTTCATCGGGTGCCCCCTTTCTGCTCGGGGTCGAGCGCGGAACGGTCGAGCGCGGAACGGTCGGGCTGGACGTGGTCGGGTTCGGGCGGGCCGGGGGCGGCGCGCAGGGCGCGCAGGCGGGCCAGGCCGCGGGAGATGTGGGACTTCACGGTGCCCTCGGGCAGGTCCAGGACGGCGGCGATCTCGGCGACGGGCAGGTCGGTGACGTGGCGCAGCACGACCGCGGCGCGCTGCTGGTGGGGGAGCCGGGCCAGCAGGCCGGCCAGTTCGCGGCCGGTCTCGTGGCGGGCGGCGGCGTCCTCGACGCCCTCGCCCGGGTCGGGCGGGTCGGGGGCGTCCTCGATGGGGCCCGGCGGCGGGCGCCGCGCGGCCGAGCGCAGGCTGTTGCGCCACACGTTCGTCAGGATCGTCAGCAGCCAGGCCCGCGGCCGCAGCCCGGCGATGCGCGCCTCCTCGTAGCCGGTCAGGGCGCGGTAGGCGCGCAGGAACGCCTCGGCGGACAGGTCCTCGGCCTCGGCCCACCGCCCGCACAGCCGCAGCGCGGTGGAGAACACCGCGCCCCGGTACGCCTCGTACAGGGCTGCGAACCCCTCGTCGAGGTCGCGGGCGAGGGCGGCGGCGACCCGCGCCCCGGCGGTGTCGCCCCCCGGGCCGCTCCTGTCGTCGCCCGCGGCGCCGGGGGCGTGGCTGAGGGCTTCGTCCGTAACCGTCACATCCGTTCAAACACCGCCGCGACCGGCCCGGTTGCGGCGGTGTGCCCAGGCGAGCGGCGGGCCGGGCGGGTGGTCAGCCGAGCCAGCCGGGGCGGATCATCCCCGTCTCGTAGGCCAGGACCACCAGCTGCGCCCGGTCGCGGGCGCCGACCTTGCCCAGGATACGGCTGACATGGGTCTTGGCGGTCGCGGGCGACAGCACCAGGCGGCCGGCGATCTCCTCGTTGGACAGGCCCGCCGCGACCAGCCGCAGCACCTCGCTCTCCCGGTCGGTCAGCGAGTTGAGCTCGGCGGCGGGCGGCGGCGCGGTGATCCGGGAGGCGAACTCGGCGATGAGCCGCCGCGTCACCGTGGGCGCCAGCAGCGCGTCGCCGCGCGCCACCACCCGCACCCCGTGGATCAGCTCGGTCGGTTCGGTGTCCTTGACCAGGAACCCGCTGGCCCCGGCCTTGATCGCGCCGTAGACGTAGTCGTCCAGGTCGAACGTCGTCAAGATCACCACGCGGACGTCGGCCAGCCGGGGGTCGGCGATGATCCGCCGCGTGGCCTCCAGCCCGTCCAGGACGGGCATGCGGATGTCCATCAGCACCACGTCGGGCCGCAGCTCCCGGGCCCGCGCGACGGCCTGCTCGCCGTCCCCGGCCTCGGCGACGATCTCGATGTCGTCCTCGCCCTCCAGGATCGACCGGAACCCCGCCCGGACCAGTGTCTGGTCGTCGGCCAGCATCACCCGGATCACGCGCTCTCCTCCATATCGCCCAGCCCGCTGTTGTCTCTCGCGCCGCCCGCGACGGGCGGTTCGGCGGCGGCGTCCAGCGGCAGCCGCGCCCACACCCGGAAACCGCCCGCCGGATTCGGTGCGGCGGTCAACTCCCCGCCGACCGACGCCGCCCGCTCGCGCATGCCCCGCACACCGTTGCCGCCCGCCGCGCCAACGGTGTGCGCGGCGGTTCCGTCGTCGTCCACCCGCACGATCATCTCGCCGGGGAACAGCCGCACCTCGACCGTGACCGAGGCGGCCCCCGAGTGCCGCACGACGTTGGTCAGCGCCTCCTGCACGATCCGGTACCCGGCCAGCCCGACCGGGGCCGGCAGGTCCTCCAGCGCCGGCGTCCCCGGCGAGCCGGGCTCGGGCAGGTCACCGGCGCGGCGGACCGCCAGCCCGGCCGCGGCGGTCTGGTCCAGCAGCTCACCGACCCGCGCCAGCGACGGGGGAGGCGCCACCGGCCCGTCCGCCCCGGGACCGTCCGGCCCCTCGGCGTCGACCTGCCGCAGCACGCCCAGGATCCCGCGCAGCTCCCGCAAGGTGTCCTTGCTCGCCGACTTGATCGCCTCCAGTGCCGTGTAGGCGCGGCCCGGGTCGTCGCGGCGGTGCAGCGCCGCCCCCGCCTGCACGTTGATCAGCGAGATCTGGTGGGCGAGCACGTCGTGCAGCTCCCGCGCGATGCGCAGCCGCTCGGCGACCGCGCGGCGCCGCGCCTCGGCCTCGCGGTCGCGTTCGGCGGCGGCGGCGCGCCGCTCGGCTGCCTCGGCGAGCGCGCGCCGGCCGCGCACGTACTGCCCGACCGCCACCGTGACCAGCAGCCCCAGCGACAGCGACGCCACGCCGCGGGCGTCGGTGACCGCGTCGGGATCGTCGCCGCTGCCGCGCACCGACGCCGCCGCCAGGAATCCGGCGTTGACGACGATGACCGCGCCCAGCGACACCGCCACCCGGCACTCCACGGCCGCGTTGAACAGCGCCAGCCACAGCACGACCGCGACGGGCCCGTCGGGGTACCCCAGCGGGTAGTACAGCGGCGGCACCACCACGGCGACCACCAGGACCGCCACCGGGTGGCGGCGCCGCCACGCCAGCGCGGCCGCCGCCGCGACGATCAGCGCCAGGCCGCCCGGCCACAGGGGCCGGTCCCCGGGCTTGACCGCCGCCTCGCTCATCGCGACCGTCACCGCCAGCACCGCCGCCGCGAGCAGCGCGTCGGCCGCCCGCCCGCGCGGCCACCACGCCCCGCCCGCGATCCTGCCGAATACCCCGGCGGCCGGCACGCCCCGGCCGGCCGCGCCGGACGCGCCCGTCCGGCGCCGGGGGCGGGGCGGGGTCGCTGTCACGCGCCAACCGTAGTTCAGCCCCGCACCGCCCCGCGCCCCCACCGAAGATCATCCCGTTGGGGCGCGGCCGCCCGCGCCCCTGACTTTCGTCAGTAACGGCCCAGTTCACAGGCCAGTAGCGTGGGGCCCGTGAACGACTCCGCGGCCCCCGGTCCCCCCGCACCCGCGCCGCCGCCGTCTCGGCTGCGGGCGATCGTGCGCCGGCCGTCCCGCGCCGCGCTGGTCAAGGACGTCCTGCTGTACGGGGTCCTGGCGTTCCCGGTCGTGGTCGGGATGATCTCCCCGACGCAGCCCGCGCGGGCGTCGTGGTGGCTGCAGGCGGCCGGGCTCGGCGTGCTAGCCGCCGCGATCGCGGCGGGACGCGCCTGGCCGGCCCCGGCGCTGCTCACCGTGATCGCGCTGACCCTCGTCCACGGCAACTTCGTGTTCGCCATGCCCGTCCTGTCCTACCTGGCGGGCCTGCGCAGCACCCGCGCGCGGCCGCTGCTGTGGGGCTTCACGGGGGTGTTCGTCGGCGGGGCGCTGCTGTCGGCGGTCCGCGGCACCCAGGTCACCACCTGGTTCCCCTCCACCGTCTGGCTCGTCCTGCTCGGCGTCCTGCCCTGGCTCGTGGGCCGCTACCGGCGCCAGTACCAGGAGCTGCTGAGCGCCGGCTGGGAACGCGCCGAACGCCTCGAACAGCAGCAGCGCATCGTCGCCGAACGCGAACGGCTCCGCGAGCGCGCCCGCATCGCCCAGGACATGCACGACTCCCTCGGCCACGAGCTGGCCCTGATCGCCGTGCGCGCCGGCGCGCTGGAGGTCGCGCCGGGACTGGACGACCGGCACCGGGCCGCGGCCGCCGAACTGCGCACCGGCGCCGCCGACGCCACCGACCACCTCCGCGAGATCATCGGCGTCCTGCGCGACGACCCCGCCGACCCCGCCGCCGATCCCGTCGACGCGGCGGCCGGGGGAGGGGCCCCCGAGCCGCCGGCGCGGCCCGCACGCGAGAGCATCCCCGACCTGGTCGACCGCGCCCGCGCCTCCGGCGTCCCCGTCCGCCTCACCGGCGACGCCCGGGCCCCCGCCGAGCTCGGGACGATCGCCGCGCTCACCGCGCACCGCGTCGTGCAGGAGGCCATCACCAACGCCGCCAAGCACGCCCCGGGCGCCGCCGTCACCGTCGCCCTCGCCCGCACCGGCACCCGCGGGATCACCGTCACGGTCGCCAACGACCCCCCGCCGGACGGGCCGCCGCTGCTGCCCTCCGGCGGCCGCGGCCTGGCCGGCCTCACCGACCGCGTCCGCCTGCTCGGCGGGACCCTGCACGCCGCGCCCACCCCCGGCGGCGGGTTCCGCCTCACCGCCGACGTCCCCGCGACCCCCGACCCCGCCCCCGGCGGGGCCCCGGGGCGGACCAGGCCCACCGCCCGGGACGCGCTGCGCACCGCCCTCGGCCTCACCCCCGCCGGCGCGGGGGAGTGGCCCTCCGAATCGGCCCGCCACCTGGCCCGCGAACGCCGCCAGGTCCGCCGCGGCCTGATCACCGCGATCGCCGCCCCCACCGCCCTCATGGCGGTCCTCGGCACGATCATGGCCGGCCACTACGTCTTCGTCACCCTCAACTCCGTCCTGCGGCCCGCCGACTACGGGTCCCTGACCGTCGGCGACCCCCAGGACCGCGTCGAGCGGGCCCTGCCGCCCATGCAGACCCCCGACGCCGGCACCGTCCGCGCCGCCGTCCCCGAACCCGCCGGCGCCGACTGCCGCTACTACCGGCCCGACGCCAACGTGCTCGGCGTCGGCCGCATCTACCGGCTGTGCTTCGCCGGCGGCCGCCTCACCGCCAAGAACGCCTACAACACCGACCAGCTCCGCTCCCAGCGCATTCTTGACCAGGAGGACCAGTGATCCGGGCCCTGCTCGCCGACGACGAGGCGATGATCCGCGCGGGCGTCCGCGCCATCCTGACCGCCGACCCCGGCATCGAGGTCGTCGCCGAGGCGGGCGACGGCCGCGAGGCCGTCGACCTGACGCTGCGGCACCGCCCCGCGGTCGCCCTCCTGGACATCCGCATGCCGCGCCTGGACGGCCTGGCCGCCGCCGCCGAACTGCGCCGCCTCGCCCCCGCCACCGGCGTCGTCATGCTCACCACCTTCGGCGAGGACGAGTACATCGCCCGCGCCCTGGCCGGCGGCGCCAGCGGCTTCCTGCTCAAGTCCGGCGACCCCCGCGAGCTGATCGCCGGGGTCCGCGCCGTCGCCGGCGGCGCCGCCTACCTGTCCCCGAAGGTCGCCCACCGCGTCATCACCCAGATCGGCGGCGGGCACCTGGACGGCCGCGCCCGCGCCCGCCGCAGCATCGCCCCCCTCACCCCCCGCGAACGCGAGGTCCTGGCCCTGCTCGGCGCCGGCCTGTCCAACGCCGAGATCGCCAGGCGCCTGCACGTCGTCGAGGGCACCGTGAAGGCCTACGTCAGCGCGATCCTGACCCGCCTGGACGTCCGCAACCGCGTACAGGCCGCCGTACTGGCCTACCAGGCCGGACTCGTCGACACCACCGACGCCCCGACCTGACCCCGCCTGACCCCGGCCGGAGAGGCCGGAGCCAGGCGGGGTCAGGTCGGGGAGGCGTCAGGCGTCGCGGCGGCGCAGCACCACCACGGCGCCGAACACCGCCGCCGCCGTCCACGCCACCAGGATCGCCAGCCCCGCCGCCTGCGGGTAGGGGCCGTCCCCGGACATGAAGTACCGGCCGGCGCTGCTGGGCATCGAGTCCGACACCTTCCGCGCCAGCCCCGACTCGTCCCCTCCGCCCAGCAGCATCGGAACCACCATGAGGAACAGGAACACCGCCGTCAGCGACGCCGCGGTGCTGCGCAGCACCGCCCCGATCCCCAGCACCAGCACGCCCGCCAGCGCCAGGTAGGCCCCCGACTGCAGCGCGTCGGCCGCGAACTCTCCGGCACCCAGCCGCCCCCACCGCCCGAGGACCGGATCGGCGACCGCGGTCCCGGCCGCGTTCAGCGCGACCCCGAGCGGGAACGTCACCGCCGCGACCACCACCGCCTTGGCGCCCAGCATCCGCCCCCGCGGCGGCACGCACTGCAGCGTCGCGCGGATCCCGCCCGTGGCGTACTCACCGGTGATCATCAGGATCGCCACGGCCAGCACCACGAACTGGACCATGTCCAGCGCACCGACCGCCGCCCCGCTCGCCGACACCACTCCCATGTCGTCGCCGGGAACCGCGTTGGTGTTGTTGGACACCGTCGAGGTCGCCAGCGTGAACGCCATCGCCGCCATCAGCGCCACCGCCGCCGCCAGTCCCCACCAGGTGGACCGCAGCGACCACAGCTTCGTCCACTCCGCGGCGACCGCGCCGCGCCACCCGCCGCCGGCCCCGCCGCGCCTCCGGCCGGACGTCCCGGCGCGGTGCCCTCCACCCGTCCGCGCCCGGTCCACCGCCCTCGTCAGCGCCTGTGTCATCGCCATCGTTCAGACCCCCGTTCCCGGCGAAGCGCCGAACTCCACGCTCGCACCCGTCAGTTCCATGTACGCCTCCTCCAAAGACGCCTCCAGCACGCCCAGCTCCAGCACCGGCGCCCCCGCCTCGAACGCCAGCAGCCCGACGCGGTCCACGCTCAGCCCCGCCACCCGCAGCTCGTCCTCGCCGGCGTGCCGCACCTGCCCGCCCGCGGCCTCCAGGTGCCCCGCCAGCTCCCGCACGCGGGGGCTACGGACCCGCACCGCGCTGCCCGGCCCCGCCGCTATCACCTCGGCCATCGGCGCGTCCGCCAGCAGCCGGCCCTTCCCGATCACCACCAGGCGGTCCGCCGTCAGCTGCATCTCGCTCATCAGGTGCGACGACACGAACACCGTCCGGCCCTGCTCCGCCAGCGACCGCATCAACCGCCGCACCCACAGCACCCCGTCCGGATCGAGGCCGTTGACCGGCTCGTCGAACATCAGCACCGCCGGATCGCCCAGCAGCGCGCCCGCGACCCCCAGCCGCTGCCGCATCCCCAGGGAGAACGTTCCCGCCCGCCGCCCCGCGACCGCCTCCAGCCCCACCATCGCCAGGACCTCCTCCACCCGCCCCCGCGCGATCCCGTTACTGCGCGCCATCGCCAGCAGATGCGCCCGCGCCGACCGCCCCGGATGCGCCGCGCCCGCGTCCAGCAGCGCCCCCACCTCCCGCAGCGGCCACCGCAGCTCCCCGTACCGGCGGCCCCCGACCAGCGCCTCGCCAGCGCTCGGACGGTCCAGGCCCACCACCATCCGCATCGTGGTCGACTTCCCGGCGCCGTTCGGGCCGAGGAACCCCGTCACCTTGCCCGCCGCCACCTCCAGCGACAGCCCGTCCACCGCCGTCCTGTCCCCGAACCGCTTCGTCAGACCCCGCAAAACGATCATCAAAGTCCTCCCGTCCGGCCCTCCGGCCGTCCAGAACGACGCTAGGCAGCGGGGGAGGGCCCGCACACCGAGCGGACGCCACCCCGCACCCCCGACTTCCGTCAGGAGCCGGGCACCCGCCGGACCCGGCCCGCGAACCCCGCAACGGGAACATGCGAACGGGCCGCCCCGGGCGGCGCCACAGCACCACCCGGGACGGCCCGCGAGAACCCGCCCGGCCCGAGGACCCCCTACCGCACAGGACCCCGCTGCGGCGGCACCCCGCCCATCACGTCCGGCATCGTCACCGACGCGTCGTCCAGCGGAGCGGACGCGCCCATCATCGGCGCCCCTGCGACCGCGGGCCGCGGCGTCCCGAGCGGCACCCCGAGACCCGGGCCCTCCGGCGCCGACGGACCCGCCCCCAGCAGCACGGCACCCGCCGCCCACCCCCGCAGCGCCTCCACCAGCGGCCGCGCCGCCAGCACCAGCACCAGCGCCGCCGCCGGCGCCACCACCACGCCCACCAGGAACCCCGCCGCCACATCATGCGGGTAGTGCACGCCCACGAACACCCGCGAGAACGCCATCAGCGCCGCCAGCGGCAGCACCAGCGGCGCCATCGCCCGCCACGCCACCACGATCGCCGCCGCCGACGCCGCCGCGATCGTCGCGTGGTTGCTCGGGAACGACCAGTCACCCTGCGCCGGGCACGCCGCGATGTGCACCGCGCCCGCCACCGCGCGGCACGGCCGCTCCTCCTGGATGAAGCTCTTGGACACCTCGCTCACCAGATACGCCGACACCACCGCGAACGGCGCCGCCAGCGCCAGCCCCATCGCCCGCGCCTCCAGGCCCCGGGCCCGCCACCAGCCCACCACGAACAGCACCGCGAACAGCAGCAGCCCCGCGTCCGTGCCCACGTCCGCCGCCTCGTGCACCCACGAGGGCGTGCCCTGCGCGAACTCGGTGATCTCCCGGTACAGATCGGCGCTGAAATCCGGCGCTCCCATGCTCTCCCTCACGCTCGCAGCGGCCCCGTGCCCGTCATCTGTCAGACACCGAAAAACCCGCTGATGTTCACCTTCCGGCCATAGGAGGACAACCCTTTCACCTTAGGGGGATCACTCGCCGGGCATTGGCCCCACTCGTGCGGCCGGCCTCCGCTCGCCCGGCCCCTGCCCCGACCCCATCACCCCAGCCCCCTCCACGGAGTCCTCGCGATCCCGGGCTCCGCGCCGGCGCCGCCGCGCGAACCGCACGGCCTCCACCGCCCCCGTCACCCCCAGCGCCAACCCGAGCCCGACCGCCACGCCCTTCAGCGGCTCGTCCTCGAACGCCACACCGCCCACATACCCCAGCAACGCCCCGTACAGAGCCCACGACACCGCCGCCACCGCCGCGAACAGCGAGAACGACCGCAACCGGTACCCCACCGCGCCCATCGTCAGCGTCACCGCCGTCCGCCCGCCCGGCACGTACCGCGCCACCACCAGGATCAGCCCGCCCCGCTCGGCCATCGTCCGCCGCGCCCATCCGAACGCCGCATGCCGCCGCGTCCCGGGCCGCGCCCCCCGCACCAGCCGCCCGCCCGCCCGGCGCCCTACCAGATACGACACATGATCGCCCAGGAACGCGCCCGCCGCCGCCAGCGCCACCACCGGCACCAGCTCCGGCCGCCCCGACGCCGCGTACACCCCCGCGGTGATCACCATGCTCTCGCTCGGCACCACCGGGAAGAACCCGTCGAGAAACGCCACCGCGAACAGCGCCAGATAGAACCACGGCGACGTCACCGCCGTGTCCACCACACCCATGAGTCCGTCCATGGCCACGACGCTAAGGAAGCGCCACCACCCGGCGGATCCCGCGTAAGACCCCGTTCACCCCCGACTTTCGGCAGGGGAGGAGCCCACCCCCACAGGAGCCAAGGACCACCACGCCCTCACCCCCGAGGACGACCCCCGCACCACCCGACCTCCCACCCGGCCACACCCCGCACCCCGCCCCCCCCGAAGGAAACGACTTGGCGTCCCGGCGCCGCTTCCACCACACTTCACACCCTGTGGGACACCTGCACATATTCGACATGGACGGCACCCTGCTCACCGGCACCACCGCCAACCTCGAGATAGCCCGCCACCTCGGCACCCTCCCCGAACTCCACGACCTCGAAGCCCGCTTCGCCGCCGGCACACTCGACACCCGCGGCTTCTCCACCGAGATCCACCGCCTGTGGCGCCACCTCACCCCCGCCGTCGTCGCCGCCGCCTACCGCGCCGCCACCTGGCTCACCCGCATCACCGACGTCTGCGCCGACATCCGCGCCCGCGGCGAGCACTCCGCCGTCATCACCATGTCGCCCGACTTCTTCGCCCACCACCTCCTCGACCACGGCTTCGACGACGTCGTCGCCTCCCGCTTCCCCCCGATGCCCTTCACCGGCACCCTCGACCCCACCGGAATCCTCACCCCCGCCGACAAGGTCCGCATCGCCGACGACCTCCTCGCCCGCCACCGGCTCACCACCGACCAGTGCACCGCCTACGGCGACTCCATGTCCGACGCGCCCCTGTTCCGCCACCTCACCAACACCGTCGCCGTCAACGCCGACCACCACCTCGCCGGAATCGCCGCCCTCGACTACCGCGGCACCGACCTCCACGCCGCCTACACCCTCGCCCGCACCCTCCACACCACCTGAACACCCCGCCCCACCACCCCGCACACGGCCGCTGACCTGGGGGAGCGGGACGACAAGACCCGCCCCACCGCACCCCCGACCCCGCCACCCATGGCACGATCACCCACGTGACCAGCAGACCCGCCGACCAGCACCACCTGCGCGACCTCGCGCTGCTGCGCCGCGTCCGCGACCGCATCGACCGCGACTACGCCCAACCCCTGGACGTCGAGGCACTCGCACGCGGCGCCAACATCTCCGCCGGCCACCTCAGCCGCCAGTTCCGCCAGGCCTACGGAGAATCGCCCTACTCCTACCTGATGACGCGCCGCATCGAACGCGCCATGGCCCTGCTGCGCCGCGGCGACCTCAGCGTCACCGAAGTGTGCTTCGCCGTCGGCTGCTCCTCCCTGGGCACCTTCACCACCCGCTTCACCGAACTCGTCGGCACGCCCCCCGGCGCCTACCGCCGCCAAGCGGCCCACGCCGCAGGACCCACCTCCTCCGGCACCGCCGTCGGCGTACCGTCCTGCCTGGAAAAACAGGTCACCAGACCGATCAGGAATCGAGAAGCCCCCACCGACACCCCACCCCTAACCTGAAACCCCACGGCACCCCGCCCGCACCCACGATCGGGTAGACAGGTGCCACCGCCACGCGCCCCACCCAGGGAGACACGACACGATGAGCAGGGCCACGAGCACGGACGCCCACCCGCCCGCGCCCCACGCCGCCGACAGCCACGACCTGATCCGCGTGCACGGCGCACGCGTGAACAACCTCAAGGACGTCGACGTCACGCTCCCCAAGCGCCGCCTCACCGTGTTCACCGGCGTCTCCGGCTCCGGCAAGAGCTCCCTGGTCTTCGGCACCATCGCCGCCGAATCCCAACGCATGATCAACGAGACCTACAGCGCCTTCGTCCAGGGCTTCATGCCCACCCTCGCCCGCCCCGACGTCGACGTCCTCGAAGGCCTCACCACCGCCATCATCGTCGACCAGCAGCGCATGGGCGGCGACGCCCGCTCCACCGTCGGCACCGCCACCGACGCCAACGCCATGCTGCGCATCCTGTACAGCCGCCTCGCCGAACCCCGCATCGGCTCACCCCAGGCCTACTCCTTCAACGTCGCCTCCATCAGCGGATCCGGCGCCGTCGCCTTCGAACGCGCCGGGAAGACCGTCAAAGAACGCCGCAGCTTCAACGTCACCGGCGGCATGTGCCCCCACTGCGAAGGCACCGGCACCACCAACGACTTCGACCTGACCGCCCTCTACGACGACACCCTCTCCCTCAACCAGGGCGCCCTCACCGTCCCCGGCCACAGCATGGACGGCTGGTACGGCCGCATCTTCCGCGGCTGCGGCTACTTCGACCCCGACAAGCCCATCCGCGACTACACCCCCACCGAACTCCACGACCTCCTCCACAAAGAACCCACCAAGGTCAAGGTCGAAGGCGTCAACGTCACCTACGAAGGCCTCATCCCCAAAATCCAGAAATCCGTCCTCAGCAAAGACCGCGCCTCGATGCAACCCCACATCCGCGCCTTCGTCGACCGCGCCGTCACCACCACCCCCTGCCCCGACTGCGGCGGCACCCGCCTCAGCGACACCGCCCGCTCATCGAAGATCAACGGCATCAGCATCGCCGACGCCTGCGCCATGCAGATCAGCGACCTCGCCACCTGGGTCCGCGCCCTCGACGAACCCACCGTCGCCCCCCTCCTCAAAGCCCTCGGCGACACCCTCGACTCCTTCGTCGAGATCGGCCTCGGCTACCTCTCCCTCGACCGCCCCTCCGGCACCCTGTCCGGCGGCGAGGCACAACGCACCAAGATGATCCGCCACCTCGGGTCCTCCCTCACCGACGTCACCTACGTCTTCGACGAACCCACCATGGGCCTGCACCCCCACGACGTCCAGCGCATGAACGACCTCCTCCTGCGCCTGCGCGACAAGGGCAACACCGTCCTGGTCGTCGAACACGAACCCGAGACCATCGCCATCGCCGACCACGTCGTCGACATCGGCCCGGCCGCCGGCACCGCGGGCGGCACCATCTGCTTCGAAGGCACCGTCGACGGCCTGCGCACCAGCGGCACCACCACCGGCCGCCACTACGACGACCGGACCCCCCTCAAAACCGACCTGCGAACCCCCACCGGAACCCTGCAGATCCGCGGCGCCAACGCCCACAACCTCCACGACGTCGACGTCGACATACCCCTCGGAGTCCTCGTCACCGTCACCGGCGTCGCCGGCTCCGGCAAGAGCTCCCTCATCCACAGCTCCATCCCCAAGGGCGCCGGCGTCGTCTCCATCGACCAGAGCCCCATCCGCGGATCCCGCCGCAGCAACCCCGCCACCTACACCGGCCTGCTCGACCCCATCCGCAAGGCCTTCGCCAAGGCCAACGGCGTCAAACCCGGACTGTTCAGCGCCAACTCCGAAGGCGCCTGCCCCACCTGCAACGGCGCGGGCGTCATCTACACCGACCTCGCCATGATGGCCGGCGTCGCCACCACCTGCGAGGAATGCGAAGGCAAGCGCTTCCAGGCCGACGTCCTCGACTACACCATCGGCGGCAAGAACATCAGCGACGTCCTCGCCATGCCCGTCGACCAGGCCGAACAGTTCTTCGCCACCGGCGACGCCCGCACACCCGCCGCCCACCGCGTCCTGCGCCGCCTCGCCGACGTCGGCCTCGGCTACCTCACCCTCGGCCAGCCCCTCACCACCCTGTCCGGCGGCGAACGCCAACGCCTCAAACTCGCCACCCACATGGCCGAGGACGGCGGCGTCTACGTCCTCGACGAACCCACCGCCGGCCTCCACCTCGCCGACGTCGAACACCTCCTCGGCCTCCTCGACCGCCTCGTCGACTCCGGCAAGTCCGTCATCGTCATCGAGCACCACCAGGCCGTCATGGCCCACGCCGACTGGATCATCGACCTCGGCCCCGGCGCCGGCCACGACGGAGGCCGCATCGTCTTCGAAGGCACCCCGGCACAGCTCGCCTCCGCCCGCTCCACCCTCACCGGCGAACACCTCGCCGCCTACCTCGAAACCTGACCCGAACGGGCGGGGGAGCGGCGCGGTCCGGCGCCCACCAGATCCAGTACGCCCACGATCAGTACTGTTCGCGCATGGGATGCTGGACCGCCTACCTCCTCCGCCTCGACGACGGCTCCCACCGGGAGATGGACGAGAAGTACGGCCGGTGGCACCTCACAGGGGCCGACGACCGCGCCGACCTCGTGAAACGGATCCTGACCGACGGCAGACCCGTCGACGGGGCACCGAAAACGGCACGGTCCTGCCAAGGCATCGCCCTCGACCTGCCCACACGCCGGTACCGGTTCTACAGCTGCGCCTTGAACATGCCGTCCGCGGGCGTCAGCCACCGCGAAAGCATGGCCCTGCGCCTGGCGGCGACACCGGGCTGGGAAGGCTGGGACGTCGCCCACGCCTGGGGCGGAGACGACGAACTCCGCCGCCTGCTCTTCCCCGGACTCCCACCCGAACCGGCAAAGACCGAGGCCGTAGAGATGAACCTGGCATCACGCGACTACTGGTTCGTCGACTGGGACCCGGACGCCCACCAGATCACAGTCCGCCACGACGAACTGATCGCCGACGCCTTCGCCCACGCCACCTGCCTCATCAGCGTCATCACCGCCGACGCGACCCTCACCCACTGGCAACTGACCAACACCATCGCCCCGCTACTGGCACACCACGGGGAATCCCTCCCCACCACCCTGGCCGCCAGCGCACCCTTCCCCCTGGCAGCCGAAGACGCCGTGACCGACGGCGCGGTCATCGACCTACCCGCCCGCCGCCTGCGCTACTGGACCACCGACACCATCCCGCCAGGGCTCATCGCACAGATGGAAACCACCTGGCCCGGCTGGAAAGTCGAACGGCTCGCCTGGGGCCACCTCGGCCACCTCGCCGCCATCGGACACCACCCCGACGGCCTCAGCATGACGGACACCGAACTCCGCGACGCCCACTGGGACGACCAGCTGATCACCATCAGGAACCACGCCCGCGACACCCTCCCCACCGAACCACGCCGCCTGCGTTCACCGACCGTGCGCGTCATCGACCAAGGATGAGAACCGCCCCACCTCAACCACCCCGCCGGCCCTCCACCGGACCCAGCAGCGGATGCACCCGCATCGCCGCCTCCAACTCACCCGGAAGCTCATCCCGATACCGGCCCAACGTCGACAGATCCGCATGCCCCAGCACCCGCCGCACCGCATCCATGTCCGTCGCCGCCGCCAGCAGATGCGTCGCCGTCGTATGCCGCAACCCATGCGGCGTCACACTCCGCCGCCGCCCCCCGTCCACCCGCTCCAGCACCCGATCGATCACACCCTGCACATCACCCCGCGCCAACCGCCGCCCCCGCCACGACAACAGCAACGCCTTCGGCTCCCGCCCCCGATCCAGCAGCCCCCGCCCCTCCGCCAGATACGCGTCCAGCACCTCCGCCACCGGACGGGGGAGCGGCACGTCCCGCGTCCGCCCACCCTTACCGAAGATCCGCCAATACCGCGTCCCCCCGTTGACGAAGAAATCCTCCACATTCGCCCCCGTCAACTCCGACACCCGCGGCCCCACCGCCGCCAGCAGCAACACGACCAGCCCGTCCCGCAACTCCGTCCGCTGATCCGCACGCCGCCGCGCCCCCGCCCCACCGGCACCCGCCTCCGGCTCCTCCGCCAGCCCACGCGCCGCCCCCAGCAACCCCTCCGCCTGCTCCACCGTCAACGCACGCCGCTCCGCCCGCAACCCACCCCGCTGCTTCGGCCGCACCGTCACCGCCTGCATCGGATTCAACTGCACCCACCCCGCCACCACCGCATGCCGGAAGAACGCCGACACCGAACGCCGGAACCGCGCCTGCGACGCCGCACTCTGCAACGGCGCACCCCCCGCCACCACGGGCCGCGCCCCCCGACGCCGCCGCTCATCGGGCTTGCGCGCGAACCTGAGCAGAACCTCATCCACGTCCTCGCCCGTCAGATCGTCCAGCACCCGACCCTCACCCGCCAGCGCCGCGAACGTCACCACGTCCCGCACGTACACCTCCGCCGACGCCGGCGCCAGCGCACCCGTCGACGCCTTCGCACGCACCATCTCCGCATAACGATCCACACACTCGGCCACGGACACACGCTGAACATCGGCAGGACGCACCCGCCGGACGCTACCCCCCGCCACCGACAGAACCCCCGTAAGATCGACAACATGGGGGACCGGGCACTGTTCGACCAGATCAGCGAGATCGTCCGCGGCTCCACCCCACCCCGCCTCGGCCACCCCCACCTCCACGTCCGCCACAACGGCGTCAAAGTCTGGTTCGGCGACCCCGCACCCCAGCGCGAGCACTACGAAGCCCAGATCATCCCCGCCGCACTCGCCCCCGGCGCACACCACCACGCCATCGAGATCGGCTTCCACGCCGAACACCCCGCCGAACCCGACAACCAGGCCGCCCTCACCCACCTGCTCACCACCGAACCCGCATGGCGCGCCGACCTCGGCGACGACCCCCGCACCGGCCCCTTCCTCGGCCGCACCACCTGGCGCCGCATCTCCGAGACCTGGCCCGACACCGACCTCACCGGCCCCGACATCCCCTTCGAGATCGGCGTCCGCCTCGTCGACTACATCCGCGCCCTGGAACCCCACCGAAAACGGGTATGACCACCCGCACGCGTCCACCGGACAGGGGAGGGGGCCCGTGCTCATCGGCACATCGGGATGGCAGTACACCGACTGGCGCGACGTCCTGTACCCGCCCGGCCTCGCCCAACGACACTGGCTGCGGCACTACGCCGACACCTTCGCCACCGTCGAGAACAACAACGCCTTCTACCGCCTCCCCACCCGCGAGACGTTCGAGCACTGGCGCGACGACACCCCACCCGGTTTCGTCATGGCGGTCAAAGCCAGCCGCTACCTCACCCACATGAAACGCCTCAAGGACCCGGCGGAACCGGTCGCGCGCCTCATGAACGCCGCCCGCGGCCTGGGGGAGCGGCTCGGCCCCGTCCTGCTCCAGCTCCCACCCACCCTGCAGGCCGACACCGACCGCCTCACCGCATGCCTGCGCCGCTTCCCGAAAGGCGTCCGCATCGCCGTCGAACCCCGCCACCCGTCCTGGTGGACGGACCACACCCGCCGCGCCCTGGAACACCACGGCGCCGCCCTGTGCTGGGCCGACAGCCTCGGCGAGGCGCAGACACCCCTATGGCGCACGACCGACTGGCTCTACCTGCGCCTGCACGAGGGGCCCGCCGAACCCTGGCCGGAGTACGACGACGAGACCCTCCAACGCTGGGCGGACGAGCTCGGCGGGGTAGAGCAGGACGCCTACGTCTACTTCAACAACGACCCCGGCGGCGCCGCCGTCCGCAACGCCCTGCGCTTCACCGACCTCATCAGGTGAGCACCGACGCGGTCAGGTCCGCGAGCCGTTGCGCGGTGTCGAAATGGGGAGTGAGACGCGTCTTGGTCAACGCGAAAGAAGTACCGGTAGCCACCTCGGCATAGACGTAGCTGCCGCCACCACCGACCCAACCGAACGCGGTAGGCGTCTCATCCGGCCGGGTACCGACGCGGCCAAGCGGAAAGCCCAGCCCCAACCGCACGCGATTACCGAAGACCCGGTCGGTGCCCTCGAAGGCCACCGCCGTCAACTCCTCCAACTGGCGTGAACCGACGAGCCGACCGTCCAGGACCGCGGCGTTCACGGCGGCCATTCCCCGCGCGGTGAACGTGCCGACCGACGGGACGTCCGCCTGGAGGATCTCGTGGCTGTTGCCCATGGCCGCAGTCGGCTGCAACTCCCAGGGCGCAAGAAGGGCATCGCCGCCAGGCGGAACGTCCGGGGGAGAGGCCGGGGGAGGCACGGCGTCCTCGAGTCGCGCCAGCCGGGCCAGCTCGGTTCGGGGGACACCGAAATACAGGTCACCCTCGATGCCCAGCGGCACGGTGACCCATTCACGCACGAGCTGCCGCATCGTCTTGCCCGTGGCCCGGCGGGCGACCTCGCCGACCAGGAAGCCATAGGTGAACGAGTGGTACCCCGTCTCAGCCCCGGGCCGCCACCGCGGTTCGGCGTCGGCGATCGCGGCGCAGACCCGCGACCAGTCGGCCAGGTCACCGGGACCGATGCCCCGAGGCATCCCCGGCACGCCGACCGAATGCGTGAGCACGTGCCGGAAGGTCGCGGCCGCCTTGCCGTGGGCACCGAACTCCGGCCACAGGTCGACCACCGGCGTGTCGTACCCGACGGCACCGGACCCGACGAGCAGGTGAGCGATGAGCGACGTCATGACCTTGCCGGCGGAGAAGCTGAAGAACGGGGTCTCCGAGGTCACCTCGCGCCCGGTCTGGCCGTCCGCCACGCCGGAGACGGCATCGACGACCAGAGCGCCGCGGTGGTAGACGGCCACCTGCAGGCCCGTTTCGGCTCCGGTGCCAACGAGCTCGTCGAGGACGCTCTGAACCTTCTGTTGCAGTGAGGCCATCGCCGTCACCTGCTCGGCCACGTGTAGCGGGTCTGGCTGGCCACCGGCAGCTTGCCGAACGCGAAACCGACAGTGGGCGCGACTCGGTACAGCCTCACATCACCGGCGACCACGGCCTCGCCCAGCCCGTACCAGGTGCCCTCGGGGCTGGTCAGATGCGCGCCGTACTTCCGCTCGAAGTCCGCGACGGCCTGTTCACGATCCGACCGCTCGTCCACCACGGACGCGAGGCCCTCAATGACGACGTCCACGCCGGTCAGGGCATTCGTGCCGGTCGTCAGCGCGCACCGGGGATTGTTCTCAAGATTGTGCGCCTTGCGCTCCTGGCCACCCGTGGTGAAGCACAAGCCGCCCAGGCTCCAAGCCGCCAGCAAGGGCGTCACGTGCGGCCGCCCGTCCGGCCGCACCGTGGAAAGCCAGAACACCTCCGCCTCACCGAGCACCGCCAGGGCCGACGCCCACGGCGTCGCCTGCGCGTTCGGAGACGAGAAGGGCCCGAGCTCGGCATCGGGTTCACGGTCGAACATGTCACATCCTTTGATCATGATCCTTGGCGGGCGCCGCGCCGGTGACGCAGCCGAGCCGACCCGGCACATCCTCCGGGCAGGTGGTACACCCCACCCAGGTGATGACCCGAATGCGCCGGGAAACTCATCGGCCCGCACGCACGGCGCAGCAGCGATCCGACCGCATTTCTCAAACCGTACAGAATCCAGCTTCTGTCCGGTTTAAGGGCGAAAGGGGGCGAAACCTCGCGCGGAGGAGAGGTGGCGTTATCCATGACGTGGGAGGTCATCGCCTCGGCATCGCTGGCGCTGGCAAGGTCGGAGGTCGAGCCGAACCCACATCACTGGAGGTCGACCATGTCCGAACACAGGACGCCGACGAGCACGCGCGCCGTCGTGGAGGAGCTGCTGCGCCGGATCGGCGAAGGCGCCCCCGAGCGGATCGCCGCCATGTATGCCGAGCGCAGCGACTGGAAGCTGGACTGGCCCGAGGCGGAGCACGGCCGCGCCGCCACGCCCTGGATCCGGCACCGGGCCAGTCGCGCCGATGCCGCCACGCACTACCGGCAGATCGCCGAGCATCACGTGCCCGAGAAGGCGGACACGCAGGTGGAACGCATCCTGGTGGACGGCGATGACGCGGTGGTGCTGGGCGAGATCAGGTTGACGGCCAGGCCGACCGGGCGCGCCTATCGCGCCCGGTTCGCGCTGCACCTCACAGTCGAGGACGGTCTCGTCGTCCGGCACCACGTCTACGAGGACAGCCTTGCCGTCGCCCAGGCCTTCGCGCCCTGACCGGGGATCGAGCCGTTTCCGTCGGCGCCGAACTTGGGTCAGACTGGCCCGGTGGATGATCTCGCGGAGCCGCCGCGCCTGGTGCCGCCCACGGCCGAGGTGCGCGAGTCGTTCCTGGCCGGAGAGAAAGCCGACCATCTGGCGACCGGCGATCCCATGGACTGGCTGGACGAGGCCGACCGGGACTTCGAGGCGTTCGTGGAGCACCGGCGCGGTGTCCGGGAACGCTGGGGCGTGCCGTCCACGACGTTCTGGTACGTCTCGGGCGAGCACTACATCGGGACGCTGATCGTGCGGCATCGCCTGACGCCGGAGCTCGCCGAGGTCGGCGGGCATATCGGGTATCACGTCGTGTTCCCGCGGCGGAGGCGAGGTCACGCCACGCGGATGCTCGCGGCGGGACTGGCCGAATCTCGCCGGCTCGGCCTGGAGCGCGTTCTGCTGACGTGCGCCGTCGACAACGAGCCGTCCCGTCGGGTCATCCTCGCCAACGGCGGCGTCCACGACGGACGCGCTCGCGGAGAGGATCGCTTCTGGATCGACCTAGCCGAGCGCGCGGCGCGCACCGCGTGAACGCGCCGCATGGTGCGTCGATTGCCCCGCTTCCTCCAGGTCTGATCGTTGGTCGATAATGCACATTATGTTAAGTAGAGGTGGTTCGGGTGGTGCCGGAGCGGTTCGTTCACGCGTTGGACGTCTTCGAGGCGGTGCTGGCCGCGACACCCGCGGATCGGTGGCTGTCCCCCTCGCCGTGCGAGGGCTGGGCGGCGGTCGACGTGGCCGGACATGTGACGGCCGGGCTGCTGGTGGTCGAGATGCGGGCCGCCGGTCGTCCGCTGCCTGAGGACGATCCGGACTGGCGCGAGGTCGCCGGGGCCGACCCGCTGGCGTCCTGGCGGCAGGCGCGGGCGCGGATGACGGCCGAGCTGACGCCTGAGGCGCTGGCGCTTCCGGTGCGGTTGGCTCTCGGGCTGGAGATGACGTTGGGCGAATGGCTGGAGGGTTATCCGCTGGAGCTGCTCGTGCACGCGTGGGACCTGGCCCAGGCCACCGGGCAGTCGGTCGTCTTCGATGCCGATCTGGTCGCTCCCGCGCTGGAGACCGCGCGGCAGATGGCGCCCGGCGGTCGTGAGGCGGGCATGCTGGGGCCCGAGGTCGCGGTCCCTGAGGACGCGGGCGACCAAGCGCGCTTGCTGGCGCTCTTCGGCCGCTCCCCTGCGGGTGCGTGAGGTCAGCGGGTTTCGCTACGGAGAGTGACGATGTTCGTGCTCGGCCGGGTCCTCTCCCCCGTCGTTCTCCCGGCGCGGGGGGCGGGCTCGCTCCGGTCAGGGTGTGGGCATGCGCCGACGACATTGATCTTCACCTGAGGCGCGGCTCGCGCGGAGGCTGTACGGCTACGCGTTCCTCGAGGATCTCGTCCTTCTGCACCCGGTGCTGTTCACCGAGCCCGGGCACTCCCCCGCTACCGTCTCGTCGTCGTTGGTGATCCGGTCGGTCAGAGCGTTCGCGCTGGCGCTATCGTCCGGTTTGTGGGCGGATGCGTTCTCGCGGCGGTTGCTGTTGGTGGCCGCTCCCCTGCTAACGGGTGCGGGTTGGCCCGCGAGAAGGATCGGACCGGGTTTTGACGGCCCCAGCCCCCTCACGGATCGCAAGGGAGGACGGTCTAGTCGTCGCCTCGGGGTCCGTCACGGATCACCGCCAGCCCGCCGACCCGGGTCGTGATGCCCGCCGGCCCGCGTCGGGCCGAGGCGAGCACGCTGGCCGGTCGACCGAGGGTGTCACCCTGCTCCACCTCGATCGCGACCGTCTGTGCCCCTGTCGCGTCGAGCAGGTGGGCGGCCAGGCAGCCGGTGCTGTTGGCGTTGGCGACGTCCTCGTCGACACCGATCGCTGGCGCGAACATCCGCGCCGCACCTGGCCGGTCGCCCACCGGCGGGACGTACACGAAACAGCCGAGGAGCCCGTACCGCTGGCACGCCGCTGTCAGCCTGCCGAAGTGTGGGCGGACCCGGAGCAGCGCCGACCGGTCGTGGACCGGTACCAGCATGCGTGGTGCGCCGGGCGCGGCGATCCGTGGCGCGTCGGTCGGATGCAGATCGTCCGCGGTGAGCCCGAGCGCGGCGCTGATCGCGGCGCGCTCGTCCGGTGCCGGGTGACGCAGCGCGACGAGGCCCTGGTCGAACCACACCTCGATGCCGGTGGGGCGTCGGATCGCGACGGTGTCGAACGTGCGCCCGCCGGTGTGTTGGCGGTCGTTCAGTTCGTCCAGCGCGGTGCGGGTCAACCGGACGGACTGCGCGGCAACGGTGCCGTGGCCGCAGCCGGAGAGTTCGGCGGTGGCGGTGAAGAACCGGACCGGCCGGCCACCGTCCGGCGTCCGCCCCGGGCCGAGGAACGCCGCGTGCGAGGTGCCGGCCGCAGCAGCGACCGCACGTCGGTCCGCGTCCGTCGCCGCCGGGTCGTCGTCGGTGACGGACGTGGGGCTACCGCCCCGGCCGTCGCGCCGCGCGCATGCATCAACCACCGTGACATCCGGCCAGGACATCGGCCCACCTTCGACGCTCAACTGACGCTCAACGAACCGGCAGCCGCGAACGGCGTCCGCCGATAGCCGGGTCTGGCCGCAACGGCCGACCGAACGCGTCCCGGAGCGTACCGTCCTGTCTCATCCGGTGCCCTCCTGCACCGGATAGTGGATGATGATGCACCGCCGGTGGCGTGCGTATCAGGTGACGGATGCTCAGCGATGGCTGGGCCCGCCGGTCAATCGATGCCTTCGATGATGCGGAAGTCGCGCTCGACGCCGTCGGGGAAGGCCGCCAGCGCCTTCTGGTACGCCTCGCTCTCGTATGCCGCGACGGCCTTTTCGAAGCTGTCGAACTCGATCAGAACGACGCGTTGCGTGATTCCCGCCTCGTAGGCGACGACTCGACCGCCACGGGACGGGAGGAGGGACAGGACCCGCCCACCCCCAGCCTGGACAGCCGGACCGGCCAGCTTGTCGTAGGCAGTCAGCCTCTCAGGGTCGGAATTGGCGGGGTAGACACTGACCCAGTAGCCCTTGGCCATGGAAACCTCCTGTGTTCGGACGGACGTGTCCCGACTTCGAATTGACGCTCAGATCGATCGATCCCGGAGACCGGAGCGCCGGGCGTTTGTGAGGACGTGCCGATGCGGCCTGGTTCGGCTCTGCCGCCCGCGGCTGCCGGTTCACGTCCCGGTGAAGCCTCGCTCGGTGCTTCGGAAATCGAATCGATGGGATCCACGATAGTGTGTCGGATATCGAAGCAGCAAGAGGGGACGGTACGACGGATGGCGGCACCCAGGCCGGGACGGGCGGTCCGAGGGTCGAGCACCGGCCGGCCACTGATGGCCGCCCTCGACCTGTTCGGTCGCAGGTGGAACCTGCGGATCGTCTGGGAACTGCGAGACGGGCCGGTCGGGTTCCGTGCGTTGCAGGAGCGCTGCGACAACATGTCCTCCAGCGTGCTGCGGCAACGGCTGACCGAGCTGCTCGACGCCTCCGTCGTCGAGCAGCTTCCGGACACCACCTACGCCCTCACCGAGCTGGGCCACAGCGCCCGCCGCGCGCTGCGCCCGCTCGTCCGGTGGTCCGAAGAGTGGGCCGCGACCCTCTCCCCCGCCGATTCCGAAGACACCCGCTAGCGCTTCTGAAATCGAAGCCCTAGCTCGTTCGGCCCGCGAGGAGGCCGAGTGCAGCCATCAGCGGTAGGCGCCAGCGGTTAGCTGCGAGTGCCTCTGCTGAGGTCGTGTGTGGTGGCCGGGAGGGCGACGCGCCTGGCGTACTCGCGGTGGGCTTTGCACTGAGCGGTGGCGCCGACGAGGGGGTGGCAGCGGCCCAGGAGTCGGTGGTGCACGGTGGGCGAGGGCGGCGATGGAGGTTCCGGCGGAGTAGGCGGAGCGGACGCTGGCGGTGTCGGCACCCGCGCCGGTTGCCCTCGGCTTGGGCGGCGCGCAGTCCGTCGGAGGTCATTTCCCACTGCAGGTCGCGTTGGAGTTCGCCGGCCGACGCAAGGGTTTGGGCCATGAACTTGACCGTGGCCGGCAGTCGCCGGTGCGGGGGTGGCGGGCGGTGAGGTCCATGGTGGAGAACGCGCCGTCGTGGATGCGCAGGGCGGGACGGGCGGGCGTGTAGGACGTCGAAACGTCCAGGATGCGCTGGTTGCCGCGCACCCGGCGGAACATCTCGGATATGTGCGGGTGTCGCCGGTCCGCGCGTAGGCGAGCAACTCGCCGAAACCGGGCGCTGGAGCGGGCGGGTGGCAGGGCGCGGGCGACGGTGATGGTGGTGCAGTCCACCGCCGCGGGCTGTGCGCCGGGTCGCGGTGGGCAGCGGCGGTGCCTTAACTGCGGGTTGCGGTCGTGCTGGGGTTGGGGGCTCGGTGTGGCGGTGTACATCCGGAGGCGTAGGCGACGGGTGGTCGGTACGCGAAAGGCGCATGGCGGTTGAACGCTCTCGCCGGATTCGCGGGTGGCGGGTGCGGGCCGAGGATCGTGGGGTCGTTGCGGATCGATTCTTGGAGCGTGTGCTGATGGGTGCGGACCCGCTGGTTCTGGCGCGGGTGCAGTTCGCGTTGACGGCCGGCACGCATTTTCTGTTCGTGGCGCTGACGCTCGGGTTGGCGACGCTGGTGGCGTTGACGCAGACGCGTGCGGTGGTGTCGGGCAGTGCGGTGCATGCGCGGATGGTGCGGTTCTGGGGGCAGCTGTATGTCATCAACTATGCGGTGGGGATCGTCACCGGGTTGGTGATGGAGTTCCAGTTCGGGTTGAACTGGTCGGGGCTGTCGCGGGTGACGGGGAACGTGTTCGGGGCGCCGTTGGCGCTGGAGACGATCGTGGCGTTCTTCGTGGAGTCGACGTTCCTGGGGTTGTGGATCTTCGGGTGGGATCGGCTGAACCGGTGGGTGCATCTGGCGCTGATCTGGGTGGTGACGTTGACGGCGTATCTGTCGGCGTACTTCGTGCTGGTGGCGAACGGGTGGCTGCAGCGTCCGGTGGGGTTCGTGATGGTGGACGGTGTGGCGCGGCTGGACGACGTGGGGGCGCTGCTGGCGAATCCGACGGCGTTGCTGGCGTTCTTCCATGTGCTGTTCGGGGGGTTGCTGACGGCGGGGTTCTTCATGGCGGGGGTGAGTGGTTTTCATCTGCTGCGGCGGACGGCTGAGGTGGAGTTCTTCCGGCGGTCGATGCGGATCGGGTTGCTGACGGTGATGGTGTCGGTGATGCCGGTGGTGGTGTTCGGCGGGGTGCAGTTCCAGTACGCGCAGCCGACGAAGACGGGCGGGAGCAAGGCGGCGGCCGCGGTGGCGGATTTCACGGCGCGGTTCGGGCCGGACGACTATCGGGCGCCGGTGCTGGCGGGGGTCGGCGAGGCGGTGATGGTGACGGCGTGGTTGCTGATGCTGCTGGTGGCGGCGGTGGCGTTGGTGAAGTTCCCGTTCGGGCGGTGGCTGGTGCGGGGGCGGGTGTTCCACGTGCTGATGATCGCGGCGGTGCCGCTGCCGTATGTGGCGATGCTGGCGGGGTGGGTGTTCCGTGAGGTGGGGCGGCAGCCGTGGATGGTGTACGGGGTGCTGAAGACACGGGACGCGTTGTCGCCGGGTGTGGGGGCGGGGGCGATCACGGTGTCGTTCGTGGCGTTCTCGGTGCTGTTCGCAGTGCTGTTCGGGGTGAACGCGTGGCTGCTGGCGCGGTTCGCGCGGCGGGGGCCGGAGGGTGCGGGGCTGGGTGCCTCTCCCCCGGCGGAGCCGGCCGCGCCGTTGATGAGCCCGACGTTCTGACTGGAGCCTGGTGATGGATTCTCTCGCGGTGGTGTTGCTGGCGGTGTTCTCGGCCGGCTATCTGGTGCTGGCGGGCGCCGATGTCGGGGTGGGGATGCTGCTGCCGTGGCTGGGGCGGGACCAGCGGGAGCGGCGGTTGGTGATCGCGTCGTTCGCGCCGTTCTTCCTGGGCAACGAGGTGTGGCTGGTGGCGGCGGCGGGCCTGGTGGCGGGCGCGTTCCCGGGGCTGGAGCACGGGCTGGTGGAGGAGCTGTATCCGCTGTTCGCGGTGCTGCTGTTCGGGTGGGTCGTGCGGGACATGGGCCTGTGGCTGCGGGGCCGGGTGGACGCGGCGGCGTGGCGTGGTGTGTGGGACGCGGCGATCGTGGCGGGGAGTTGGGCGCTGGCGCTGGCGTGGGGGTCGGTGCTGGGGTCGGTGCTGGCCGGTGGCGGGCTGGGTGTGGGGAGCGTTGCGGGGTTGCCGTTGGCGGCGCTGTTCGCCTGGCATGGTGCGGGTTTCGCTCGTTGGCGCCTCCCGGCGGGGCTGGCGGAGCGTGCCGGGCGGGTTCCGGCGCGGTACGGGTTGTCGGCGCTGGTGATGGCGGGGGCGCCGGTGGTGGCCGGGGTGCAGGTGGAGTGGTCGCGGGTCGTGGCGGAGGGTGCGGGGCTGACGATGACGGCGGTGGTGACGGTGGTGGTGCTGCCGTTGCTGCTGGCGTCGCAGGCGCTGGTGTGGTGGACGTTCCGGGGGCGTGTGGAGTCGCCCTCGTACCTGTAGGCGGGTCGGGGTGAAGGGTGTCGAGCGGCGTTTGCTGCGGTTGGTCGCCGGCCGGGTGATGGTGCTGCTGGTGGTGTTGGCGGCGGGGCAGGGTGTCCTGCTGGTGGTGCAGGCGGAGTTGCTGGTGCGGGCGGTGGCGGGTCTGGATGCGGGGCCGTTGCCGTGGCTGGCGGGAGTGGTGGCCGGGCGGGCGGTGCTGGCGTGGGTGGTGGCGCTGGTGGCGGGCCGGGCGGCGGCGCGGGTGAAGCGGGATCTGCGGGGGGCGCTGCTGGAGAGGGAGGCGGGTGATGCGGGGGCGCGGGTGACGTTGCTGACGCGGGGGTTGGACGGGGTCGATCCGTTCTTCACGGGTTATGTGCCGCAGGTGGTGGCGGCGTGTGTGGTGCCGTTGGTGGTGCTGGTGCGGCTGGTGGCGGCGGATTGGGCGTCGGCGCTGGTGGTGGCGGTGACGGTTCCGCTGGTGCCGGTGTTCGGTGCGTTGGTGGGGATGCGGACGGCGGCTTTGACGGGCCGGCAGTGGGGGCTGCTGCACCGGTTGGGCGGGCATTTCCGGGACGTGGTGGCGGGGTTGGGGACGTTGCGGGCGTTCGGGCGGACCGGTCATCAGTCGGTGGTGGTGCGGGAGCTGGCGGGTGAGCATCGGCGGGCGAGTGTGCGGGCGCTGCGGGTGGCGTTCCTGTCGTCGCTGGTGCTGGAGCTGGTGTGCGCGTTGTCGGTGGCGTTGGTGGCGGTTCCGGTGGGGTTGCGGTTGCTGGGCGGGGAGATGGCGCTGGTGACGGGTCTGCTGGTGCTGGTGTTGACGCCGGAGGTGTATCTGCCGTTGCGGGCGCTGGGGCAGCGTTTCCATGCGAGTGCGGAGGGTGTGGCGGCGGCGCGGGAGGTGTTCGCGGTGCTGGACGCGCCGCCGGTGTCGGGGTTCGGGGGCCGGGCGGTGGTGGGGGCGGGGGCGCCGGGGATCGTGCTGGAGGAGGTGACGGTCCGGTATCCGGGTGCGGCCGGGGCGGCGTTGGATCGGGTGTCGCTGCGGGTGGGGCCGGGTGAGCGGGTGGCGGTGACGGGGCCGTCGGGGGCGGGCAAGTCGACGTTGCTGCTGGTGCTGGCGGGTTTGGTGGCCCCTGATTCGGGGCGGGTGCTGGTGGACGGGGTGGATCTGGCGGAGCTGGACGGGGAGGCGTGGCGGGCGCGTGTGGGGTGGGTGCCGCAGCGTCCGCATCTGTTCGCGGCGTCGGTGGCCGACAACGTCCGGCTGGGTGATCCGGGTGCTGGGGTGGAGCGGGTCGAGGAGGCGGTGCGGGCGGCCGCGGCGGATTTCGTCGGGGAGCTGCCGGAGGGGTTGGCGACGGTGCTGGGTGAGGGCGGTGCGGGGTTGTCGGCGGGGCAGCGGCAGCGGCTGGCGATCGCGCGGGCGTTCCTGTCGGGGGGGCCGGTGATGCTGCTGGACGAGCCGACGGCGCGGCTGGATCTGCACAGTGAGCGGGTGCTGGTGGATGCGGCGGTGCGGTTGCTGGCGGGGCGGACGGCGGTGCTGGTGGCGCATCGTCCGGCGTTGCTGCGGGCGGCGGATCGGGTGGTGCGGCTGGAGGGCGGCCGGGTGTGCGCGGTGGCCGGTGGTCGTGCGGGTGAGGAGGCGGCGTGAGGGGGGTGTGGGGTGCGGTGCGTCCGCACGCGGTGCGGCTGGTGGCGGCGGGTGTGGCGGGGGCGGCGGCGGAGCTGTGCGGGCTGGGGTTGGTCGCGGCGGCGGCGTGGTTGGTCGCGCGGGCGTCGCAGCGTCCGGAGTTGGCGGCTTTGTCGGTGGCGATCGTGGCGGTGCGGGGGTTCGCGTTGGCGAAGGGGTCGCTGCGGTATGTGGAGCGGCTGGCGGGGCATGACGCGGCGTTGCGGGTGCTGGCGGAGTTGCGGGGGCGGGTGTTCGACGCGTTGGCGGCGGCGCGTCCGGGGGCGCGGCGGGTTCGGGACGGTGACGCGTTGACGCGGATGGTGTCGGATGTGGACGCCGTGCAGGATCTGCTGCTGCGGTGCGTGCTGCCGGTGGCGGCGTCGGCGGTAGTGGGTGCGGCCGGGGTGGGGGTGTGTGCGCTGGTGGAGGCGCCGGCGGCGGTGGTGCTGGCGGTGGGTCTGCTGGTGGCGGGGGTGGTGCTGCCGGGGGCGGCGGCGGTGGCCAGTGGGCGCGCGGCGGCGCGGATGGCGGACGGCCGTGAGGTGTTGGCGGTGCGGGCGCTGGACGTGCTGGAGGGTGCGCGGGATCTGGCGATGTTCGGTGCGTCGGCCCGGTTCGGGGAGCGGGCGCGGGGTGCGGTGCGGGGGCTGGAGCGGGCGGAGCGGTCGGCGGCGCGGGTGTCGGCGGTGGTGGGTGCGGCCGGTTTCGTGGTGCAGGGTGTGACGGTCGCGGCGGTGGTGTGGGTGGGGCTGGGTGCGGGTGTGGGCGAGGTGGGTTCGGCGGTGCTGGCGTTGACGGCGCTGGTGGCGGTGGAGTCGGTGCTGCCGCTGGCGGGTGCGGCGCAGCGGTTGCGGGAGGTGGTTCCGGCGGTGCGGCGGGTCGGGGCGGTGCTGGCCGCTCCCCCGGCGCCGTGCCCGGCGGGTGCGGTGGCGGTGCCGCGGGGGCCGCTGGAGGTGGAGTTGCTGGGGGTGCGGGTCGACTACGGGCGCGGGGTGGCGCTGGACGGGGTGGATCTGCGGGTGGGTCGGGGCCGGCGGGTCGCGGTGGTGGGGGCGAGCGGGGCGGGCAAGAGCACGCTGCTGGCGGCGGTGTCGGGTGATGTGCCGGTGGTGTCGGGCGCGGTGCTGCTCGGTGGGCGGGACGTGGGCGGGTATGCGCCTGGGGAGGTGCGGGCGGCGGTGCGGGGGCTGGCGCAGGACGCGCACGTGTTCGCGGCGTCGGTGCGGGCGAATCTGCTGCTGGCGTGTCCGGACGCGGATGAGGCGCGGTTGTGGGCGGCGGCGGAGCGGGCGCGGTTCGCCGAGGTGGTGCGGGTGCTGCCGGACGGGTGGGAGACGGTGGTGGGGGCGGGTGGGCGCGGCCTGTCGGGCGGGCAGCGGCAGCGGCTGCTGCTGGCGCGGGCGCTGCTGGCCGATCCGCCGGTGCTGGTGCTGGACGAGCCGGCGGAGGGGCTGGATCCCGTGGTGGCGGACGAGGTGACGCGGGGGCTGCTGGAGGCCCCGGGCGGGGGGACGCTGCTGCTGGTGACGCATCGGCTGGCGGCGCTGGGGTCGGCCGATGAGGTGGTGGTGCTGGATCGGGGGCGGGTGGTGCAGCGGGGCCGGCACGAGGAGTTGCTGGCGGTGGCGGGCGCCTACCGTGACCTGTGGGAGGCCGAGTTGTTGGCGGCCCGGGCGGTGGCGGCCTGATGTCCGCCGCGGCGGCCGGTGCCGGTGGTGAGGTGGTGGAGGGCGCGGGCGAGGTCGGCGATGGCGTCGGGGATGGCCGAGGTGGGGGCGGCGGCGTAGCCGAGGACCAGGCCGGGCGGGTGGGGGCGTTGCGCGTGCCATGACAGCGGGTGGGTTTTGACGCCGAGTTCCAGCGCCGCCGCGGCGAGGTCGGTGTCGTGCAGGCCGTCGGGGAGGCGGCCGGGGAAGGTGACGGTGAGGTGCAGGCCGGCGGCGGCGCCGTGCACGGCCGACGCGGGCAGGTGCGCGGCGATGGCTTCGATCATCGTGTCGCGGCGGCGGCGGTGGCGGCGCCGGAGCAGCCGCAGGGTGCGCTCCATCTCCCCCGAGTTCATCAGCTCGGCGAGGACGAGTTGCGGGAGGGCGGCGTTGCCGAGGTCGGCGAAGCGTTTCTCGGCGACGAGGGCGTCCAGGTGCCGGGGCGGCGGCAGGATCCAGCCGATGCGCAGGGCGGGGGCCAGGAGTTTGGAGACGCTTCCGGCGTAGTAGGCGCGGTCGGTGAGCAGGGAGCGCAGTGCGGGGACGGGGGGCCGGTCGTAGCGGTGCTCGGCGTCGTAGTCGTCCTCGATGACCAGGCCGCCTTCGGCGGCCCAGCGTGTGAGGTCGCGGCGGCGGTCGCCGCCGAGCACGGCGCCGGTGGGGAACTGGTGGGCGGGGGTGAGCAGGACGGCGGGGGCGCCGGTGGCGCGCAGGCGGTCGACGCGGATCCCGGCGGTGTCGACCGGGACGGGCGGGGTGCCCATCCCCCAGTGCGCCAGATGCTGGCGGACGCCGAGGGAGCCGGGGTCCTCCACGGCGATCCGGTCGATGCCGTCGCGGGCCAGGACGCGGGTGATGAGGCCGAGCGCCTGGGCGGTGCCGGCGACGATGACGATTCCGGCGGGGTCGGTGCGGATGCCGCGGTAGCGGGCGAGCCACGCGGCGACGGCGAGGCGCAGTGCGGGGGTGCCGCGGGGGTCGCCGTAGCCGAGGCCGGCGGCGGGCAGGTCGCGCAGGACGGTGCGTTCGGCGCGCTGCCAGGCCGTGCGGGGGAACGCGGCCAGGTCGGGCAGCCCGGGCGACAGGTCGATGCGGGAGGGCTGGTCGCGCAGGACGTCGAACACGTCCGCGCCGGGCCGTGGCGGGAACGGCGCGGGGGTCGGCGGCGGGGCGGAGGCCTCACGGGAGGTGCCAGTGGTGCCGTGCGGGGGCTGGGCGGGGGGTGCCGGGGTGAGGGGCGCCGCGACGACGATGGTGCCGGCGCGGCCGCGTCCGGTGAGGTGGCCCTCGTCGGCGAGGCGCTGGTAGGCCTCGGTGACGGCGCCGCGGGAGACGCGCAGTTCGGCGGCGAGGACACGGGTGGCGGGCAGGCGGGCGCCGACGGGCAGGCGGCCGTCGGCGACGGCGTCGCGGAGCCGTCCGGCGAGCCAGTCGGCCAGCCCGCCGGGCGGGGCGTCGGCGGGGTCGAGCTGCAGGAAGTCCGACCCGCGCGTTATGGACCCGTCGTGTTCGCCGTCTTTGGATCTGTCCATCAGGCCATTGTGCGGCCACGGTGGACCCATGGACACCACGACGGAGAGCACGTCGGAGAGCATGAGGGCCGGCGGCTACGTGCACGGGTACTCGGGGCGGGAGGCGCGGCGGCTCGGCGACCAGGCCGACGCGCTGGCCGCGCTGCTGCACGAGGGGACCGCCTACCCGGCGGGCAGCCGGGTGCTGGAGGCCGGCTGCGGTGTCGGGGCGCAGACGGTGCACCTGGTGGCGCGGTCCCCCGGCATGCGGCTGACGGCCGTGGACCTGTCACGCGCGTCCCTGGACCAGGCCCGCGCCCGCGTGCGGGCGTCGTTCCCGGAGGCGCGGGTGCGGTGGCGGTGCGCCGATTTGCGGGACCTGCCGTTCCCCGACGCGGCGTTCGACCACGTGTTCGTGTGCTTCGTGCTGGAGCACGTGCCCGACCCGCGCGGGGCGCTGGAGGCGCTGCGGCGGGTGCTGCGGCCCGGGGGGACCCTCACCGTCATCGAGGGCGACCACGGGTCGGCGTTCTTCCACCCCGACAGCGCGCACGCGCGCGCCGCGATCGCCCATCAGGTCGCGTTGCAGGCGGCGGCGGGCGGTGACGCGCTGCTCGGGCGGCGGCTGGGGCCACTGCTGGGCGAGGCCGGGTACGGGCGGGTGGAGGTCGTCCCGAGGACGGTCTACGCCGACGGGGCGCGGCCCGAGCTGGCGCGGGCCTTCACCCGCGACACCTTCACCGCGATGATCGAGTCGGTCCGTGACGAGGCGGTCGCGGCCGGGCTGGCCACCCCGGCCGACTTCGACCGCGCGGTGGCCGACCTGCGCCGCGCGGCGGGCCCCGAAGGCACGTTCCACTACACCTTCTTCAAGGCGACCGCCGTGAACGGGCGGTGACCGCCGCCCCGCGGTGACCGCCGCCGGGCGGGGCGGGTCAGTGGTCGGGCAGGAGCGGGCCGAGTGGGCCCAGGTCGAGGTTGAGGTCGTGGTCGTCCAGGTCGAAGTGGTCCTTGAGCCGGGTCATGGCCTCGTCCAGGCGCATCAGCGCCAGGCCCAGGTCCTCGACCTGCTGGTCGGTGAGGTCGCCGCCCTCGGCGCGGCGCAGCGCCTGCCGCTCCATGAGCTGCCGGATCAGTTCGACCAGGGTCAGGACGAGCTTCACCAGGTCGCGCTCGACGGTCTCGGGGTCCGAGCGCAGCCGCTGCATCGTGCGGGAGGAGCGCTCCCGCAGGTCCGCCTCCCGGACGGGCGCGGCGCGCACCGGGGCGTCCCCGGAGGATTCGGTGCGTCCGGCCAGGATGTCGTCGGTGAACGGGTCCCCCGGGGCGGGGTCGTGCACCGACACCTCCCCGCTCACCGGTTCGCGGGTCCCCCGCTCGCGGTCGCCGCGCGCGGGGGTGTCGCGGCCGGGGATGTCGCGGTCGGGTCGGCTCATGGTCGTTCCTCCTCGGGCAGCAGCTCGTCGCGGACGGAGGTGATCAGTGCCCGCAGGGACACCTCCACCAGGTCCACGCCCGCGATGGAGATGACCAGGTCGCCGGTGATGACGACGCCGCCGGCCAGGAGCCGGTCCAGGAGGTCGACCAGCGCGATCCGCTCCATCGGGGCGTCGCGGCCCTGGTCCAGGACGGCGGTCACACCGCCCCCGGCTCGATGAAGGAGTAGGGCGGCCAGGGCCCGGTCACCTCCACCTCGATGCCCGCCAGTCTCTCGGCGGCCGCGCGGGTCACCGCGAGGAACCCCTCCACCTGCTCCTCGTCCAGCAGGTAGGCGACGTTGAGGATCTGGGTGCCGTCCCGGCCCGACAGCCGCGGGTCCTGCGGCGGGTGGTGCCGGGACGCGACGGCGTGGTCGGCGAGTTCGGCGTGCACCGCGTCGGCCTGCTCGCCGACGCGGCGCCCGGCGTCGGCGCGGCGTCGGCGCTCCTGCTGCCGGCGCCGCAGGTACGCGGTTCCCACCCCGCCCGGCGAGGCGTCGCCGGGGGTGTGCGCGGGGGCGGGGCCGGTGGGGGGCTCGGCGCCCGGCGCGAGCCCCCCACCGGGGTCGGTGGCGTCCTGGCCGGTGTCGCCGCGCAGCAGCGCGGGATCGGCGTAGGCCTTCACGCCCCACTCCGAGCGGCCGGCGATGAGGTCCAGGACCTCGGTGAACCGGCCGCCCTCGTCGGTGAGCACCTCGGCGACCCGGGCGTCGTCGCGGTAGATGGTCGCGATGCGCACCGGTGCCGTCGGGGCGGCGTGCGCGGCGCGGTCGACGACGTCGTGGTGGGCGCGGGCGGTGGCCTCCAGCCACTCCAGGTCCTCCAGGTTGGCGCGCAGCGCCGCCTCGCCGTACTCGGCGAGGCGGACGGTGCTGACCAGCGCGGTCAGCCCGGCGGCGGCCACACCGCGCACCGGCGCTCCGGCCACCCCGGTGGTGTCGCCCAGGGCGGCCGCGTCCAGGCCCCGCGCCACCCCGTACAGGTAGACGCCGGTGTCGGCCGGGCCGGCGGTGCCGTGGGCGCCGGCGGTCTGGCCGGCGAGCCCGGGAGCGGTCATGATGAGGACTCCTTCCCGTCTCCGGTCCGTTCGGCGGCGCCGTCGGCGCCCGCCTCGAGGGCGGCCAGGCGTTCGCGCAGGCGCCGGTTCTCCTCCTCCAGCTGCTCGCGGTCGCCCTGGCCGTCCACCTCCTTCTGCCGGGCCTTGGAGGACAGGGACGGGTCGTGCTCCCACCAGTCGATGCCCATTTCCTTCGCCCGGTCCACCGACGCGACCAGCAGCCGAAGCTTGATCGTCAGCAGTTCGATGTCCAGCAGGTTCACCCGGACGTCTCCGACGATCACGATCCCCTTGTCGAGGATGCGTTCCAGCAGGTCGGCCAGGTTGGCGCCCTGCCGCTCCCCGGCCATCGACCGCGACGGGGATCGCTGGCCGGTCCAGGAGATCTCACTCACAGCCGCTCAGTTCCTCTCCACTCGTCCGCGGGAGTAGCGGCCGGCGCGCCGGTAGCTCACCAGCTCCCCCTCCGCGTCCACCTCGGTGTCGTAGACCGCGAGGATGTCCGCGGAGTCGGGGATGCGGTGGGTCTCCACGACCTCCACCGTGACGCGCCAGCCCTCCTCCGTGCGCTCCATTCCCACGACGCTCTCGGCGCGCCGGCCGGTCATCGCCGTGACGTGCTCCACCGCCATCTCGGCGGCCTTGGACGCGGACAACATCACCGGCCTCCTAGCCGCCGGGCTGGTAGCCGCGGGCGCGGCCCTCGTTCAGCCGGCGGATGAGCTCCTCCTCGCGTTCGGCGGCCTCCTCCTCGGTGATCTCGCCGGCGGCGGACTCGTCCGCCACCTGCTGCATCTCCGCGGCGATCCGCCCCGGGTCGTACAGCTGCGCCTCGGCCTGCTCGGTGAGGGTCTCGGCCAGCCACATCACGCCTTTGACGGGTGCCAGGGGCGCCGTGACCAGCCCGCTGAAGAATCCCATCGCGTGTCACGCCTCCGGTACGAAGTCGTAGGGCGGCAGCGGCCCGATCAGCCGGATGCGGATGCGGTCGCCGTGCTGCTGGCCCAGCTTCTCCACGGCCTCCTCGAACGCGGCGCGGCGGTCGGCGCGGACCAGGAACGAGGCGTCCAGGACGTCCTCCTCCCTGGCCGGGGTCTTGCGCGTGAACGCCTCGGCGGCCGAGGCGGCCCCGTCCAGCAGGACCTGCTCGTCGTTCTCCCGGAGCCGCTGCATCGACTGCGCGATCAGCTCGCCGAGCCGGACGCGGTCGTAGTAGACCGCGTCGGCGGCGTCGGCCGGGACCTCCCGGAGCCGCTGCGACAGCTCGGCGACCTCGCGGTCGTTCTGCATGATCTCCCGCAACACCGCGTCCTCGACGTAGGTGCCCTTGACGCGCAGCTCGACGCGGCCCTCGAGCTGGTCCAGGACCTGCTCGAAGCGTTCGGAGTTGTCGGCCAGCAGTTCCTTCTCGACCGCGCCGCGGTCGGCGAGCGCGGCGCCGAACCGGAAGGGCAGGACGACGGTTCCGGCGTCGACCAGCGCGTTCAGCACCCGCTGGTGCGCCACCAGGTCGGCGCGCTCGCCCAGGGCGCGGTCGGCCGGCAGGTCGCTGACGACCGCGGCGGCCGAGCCGCCGTCCTCGATCAGCGACACCGGCCGGTCGTCCAGGCCGGCCAGGTCCGGTGGCAGCGACGCGCCCGACCGGGTGACCCCGTACACGTACTGCGGGATCCGGTCCCCGGCCTCAGAGCCGCCGGGGGTCTGAGGCGTGCTCATTCTTCCTCGTCCTCCTTCTTGCGCGACGAGCGGCGCCGCGCGGGTTCCTTGTCGTCCTCTTCATCGTCGGAGTCGCCGCCGAAGGTCTCCTTCAGCCGCTCCTGGGCCCCCTCCAGGGCACCGCGCGTCTTCTTCTTGGCGCCCGACTCCTGCATTCCGCCAACGAACTCCGGCAGGCCCTGCGAGGTGCCGTCGTGAGCGATGTCCAGACGGTTCACCGCCTCGGCGAACCGCAGGTAGGTGTCGACACTCGCGACCACGATCCGCACGTCGATCGTGAGGATCTCGATTCCCACCAGCGAGACTCGCGCGTACAGGTCGATGACCAGACCCTTTTCCAGGATCAGGTCGACCACGTCGGCGAGGCCGCTGCCGGAGCCGCCGCGCTGTACGACATTGCTGCCCGAAGTCTGCTGGGCGACCGGCCCAGTCATGTGATCGCTCCTTCTCGGGGTTGACCCGTTTGGGGGTGAAGCATGAACCCCGATGTACCCGTCTCAACCTCCCTAAACAGGAGATCTGGTTCCGGTCATGGACGAGTCAGGGGGAAAGGCCCATCTCGGCACGTGCGACGCCCCCGCGGAAAGAGTTCCGCGGGGGCGTCGCGCTCGCCGGAGGATTTCCGGGACGCCAGGGTTCAGCGCTTCCGGGCGGTCAGGCGCCCGACGACGATCCCGGCGACGGCCGCGCCCGCCACCGGCACCGCCCGCAGGAACCGGCCGAGCGTGAGGAGCTTGGCGACCCCGGCCACGCGGCCGGGCAAGGCCGCCACCTGGCCGCCGGCCCGCGCGACTCCCGTGCCCGCGGTCTTCGCCACGCCCTGCGCGGTGTCCTTCGCGGTGCCCGTGGCGCCCTTCGCCGTGTCCTTGGCGGTGCCGGCGGTGTCCTTGGCGGTGCCCGCCGTGCTCTTGGCCGTGTTCAGCGCGGTGTCCTTGGTGCCCTTCGCGGTGCTCTTGGCGCCCGTGCCCGCGGCCTCGGCGGTGCCCGTCGCCTTGCTCGTCGCCTTGCCCGCCGCGCTGCTGACGTTCTTGCTCGCTTGTCCGGACCCGTTGCCCGGGACCGAGGGGGTCTCCATCATCCGTCCTTCCGTCGGGGGGATCGTGCTGCCGAACCGGCGGAGAATCGCGTTCGTCGGCCGTAACACGGGCTACCCCACCCGGCCACCGCAAACATCCGGGCCGCCCCCGGCAGCGGCCCGGCCGGGCATCGCGGGACGCGGCGGGCGTCCCGCGCCGACGATTGGAACCCTCGCTCCGGGTATGCCGAACGCCATGCCACCCGATGAGCCGCCGGACGCGCCGGGGCCACCGCCGCGACCCGGCCCCGCCCGGCGCGCCGCGGAGCCGCTGGCCTGGTGGACGGCGCTGCTGGCGCTGTACCTGGCGCTGGTGTCGGCGATCTCCCTCACCGAGATCGCGGTCGGAGCGCTGACGGCCGCCGCGGGCGCCGCCGCCGCCGTCGCCGCGCGCCGCGCCCTGCTCACCACCGGGACCATAACCGGCGCCGCCCGCCGGACCGAAGGCGGCCCGTCCCGTCCCGCCGCGCCGGTCCGGCTCCTCCAGCCGCTGGTGCGGCTGCCCGGCCAGATCGTCGCCGACACCGCCCGCGTCACCGCGCGCGGCGCGTCCGGCGGGTACTGGACGGCGCAGGGCTGCCCGCCCGGCCCCGCCGGACGCGGCGCCGCGACCCTGCTGATGTCGGCCTCCCCCGGCGCCTACGCCGGCGGCGTCGACCCCCAACGCGGGCTGCTGCGCGTGCACCGCCTGACCGGCCCGTCGCCGTTCGAGCGGAGCCTGCGGCGCACCGGCCTGATCGGCGACCCGCCCGCAGAGGGCCCGCAAGAAGGAGGCCCGCAAGAAGGAGGCCGCGGGTGAAGGCCGACGTCGCGGGCACCGCGATCCCCGCTCTGGCCGTCATGGTCGGCGCGCTGCTGCCGGCGTTGCTGTCCACCCTGCGCGGGCGGCCCGCCGGGCGGCTGGCCGGGTTGATCGTCACCGGGCCGCTGGTCACCCTCGCGCTGGTGCTGCTGGCCGCCGCCTACGGCCGGCCCGCCTACCTCGACGTCGCCCTGGTGCTGGCGCTGCTGTCGTTCGCCGGGTCCCTGGTGTTCGCCCGGTTCCTGAGCCGGACCCTGTGAGAGGGGGAGCGACCGGATGAGTCTGGACCCGCTCGCCGACGCGCTGACCTGGGCCGGAACGGCCCTGGCCGTCGCCGCCGGGGTGCGGCTGCCCTTCACTCGGGGCGCCGCCGCCCGCCTGCACACCGTCGCGCCCGTCACCGTCCTGGCCGCGCCGCTGCTGATCGCCGGGCTGGCGCTGCGCCCCTGGTCGTCCTGGCACGACGTCGCCAAGCTCGCCGTCATCGCCGTCCTGCTCGCCGCGACCGGCCCCGCCACCGTCGTCACCGCCGGGCAGGCCGTCGAACGCGCCGCCGGCCGATCGGAGTGAACCCGCCATGACCGCCACCGCGACCGCCCTCAGCAACGCGAGCGCCGCGCCGGCTGCGGCGCTCGACGCCCTGCCCGGGCCGCTCGCCGACGCGCTCATCGCCGCCGCCCTCGGCCTGGTCGCGCTCATGGCCACCGCCGTCGTCCTGACCCGCGACACCGTCCGCCAGGCGATCGTCCTGTCGGGCTACGGGATGGTCCTCGGCCTGCTGTTCCTCATCCTCCAGGCGCCCGACGTCGCGATGTCGCAGATCGGTGTCGGGACCGTCCTGCTGCCGCTGCTGGTCGTCCTCGCCCTGCACGCCACCCGCCGCTACCGCCACACCACAGCGGCGGAGAGCCGCACCGCGCGCTCCAAGAGCGGCCGCAAGGGCGCGGGCGGCGGACGGACGCCCCGGTGAGGCCCCGCACCCGCGTCCTGGTCTTCGCCGCCGGCGCCGCCGGGACCGCCGCCCTGTTCACCGCCGGGACGCTCGGCCTGCCCGCGTTCGGCGGGACCCTGCACCCCTACGCCGACCGCGCCGTCCACCAGGCCGTGCGGCGGGGCACCCCCAACGTCGTCTCCTCCGTCAACTTCGACCAGCGGGCCTTCGACACCCTCGGCGAGGAGCTCATCCTGCTGTCGGCCGCGATCGCCGCCGTGGCGCTGCTGCGCGTCGTGCGCAGCGAGGACGAGCGCGACGGCGCCACCCTGCGGCACGGGCCCGCCGAGGTCTCCGACGCGCTGCGCATCGTCGGCCACCTGCTGCTCCCCCTCACCCTGCTCATCGGCGTCTACATCGTCGCGCACGGCGCCCAGTCCCCCGGCGGCGGCTTCCAGGGCGGCGTCATCCTCGGCACCGCGATCCACCTGCTCTACCTCGCCGGCGACTACCCCGCCCTGCAGCGGCTGCGGCCCATCCCGGTGTTCGAGTCCGCCGAGGCCGTCGCCGCCGCCGCGTTCGTCCTGCTCGCCCTGGCCGCCGCCGGGGCCTCCCCGGCCCAGCGCGTCCCCGCCCTCAACACCGCCGTCGGCATCGAGGTCGGCTGCGCCCTGGTCCTGCTGCTCGGCAAGTTCTTCGAACAGGCCCTCCTGGTCCGCGAGCACCGCGGAACCGGCGACACCCGGGAGCCCGCGTGAGCACCCTGCCCTACCTCACCGCCGGCTGGATCATGCTCGCCGGCCTCTACGGCGTCGTCACCACCCGCGACCTCGTGCACGCCGTGGTGTGCGTGTCGGTCACCCAGTCCGGCACCTACGTGCTGCTGCTGGCCATCGGCTACCGCGCCGGCGCCACCGCCCCGGTGTTCTCCGACCGGCCCCCGCCCCCCGCCGGCGGGCCCGTCACCGACCCCGTCGTGCAGGCCATGACCCTCACCGACATCGTCGTCGGCGCCACCGTCACCGCGCTGCTGCTCGCCCTGGCCGTGCAGGTCGCCAAACGGCGCGCGACCCTGGACCCCGGCGCCCTGCGCACCCTCGAACCGTGATCCTGCAGGCCACCGTCGCGCTGCCCGTCCTGGCCGCCGCCCTCCTCGCCGCCACCGGGCGGTGGCTGCCGCGCCCGGTCGTCGACATCACCGCCCTGGCCACCGCCGCCGCCGTCACCGCGCTGACCGCCCTCACCCTCGCCCGCGCCCCCCGCCACCCGCAGGTCACCTGGCTCGGCGGCTGGGGCCCCGGCACCGGCGTCGGCATCCCCCTGGCCGCCGACCCCCTCGCCGCCGGGCTCGCCTGCGTCGCCGCCGCCCTCACCCTGGCCGCGCTGGCGTTCTCCTGGCGGTACTTCACCGAGATCCAGGCGATCTTCCACGCGCTCATCCTGCTGTTCCTGGCCTCCATGTGCGCGTTCGTCTACACCGGCGACCTGTTCGACGCCTTCGTGTTCTTCGAGCTGATGAGCGTCGTGGCGTTCGCGCTCACCGGCTACCGCTCCGAGGAGCCCGCCACCGTCCACGGCGCCCTCAACTTCGGCATCGTCCAGTCCCTGGGCGCCTACCTCACCCTCGCCGGCATCGCCCTGGTCTACGGCCGCACCGGGCAGCTCGGACTCGCCGCCCTCGGCCGCCACCTCACCGGCACCGCCCCCCACGGGCGGCCCGGCGCCCTGATCAGCGCCGCGTTCGTGCTCATCTGCACCGGATACCTGGTCAAGGCCGCCGCCGTCCCCTTCCACTTCTGGCTCGCCGACGCCCACGCCGTCGCCCCCACCCCCGTCTGCGTCCTGTTCTCCGGCGTCATGGTCGAACTCGGCGTCTACGGGGTCGCGCGGACCTACTGGGCGGTGTTCCCCGGGCTGGTGCCGCTGCGCGCCGTCGCCGTCCTGGGCGCCGCCGCGGCGCTGCTCGGCGCGGTCATGTGCGTCCTGCAGCACCACGTCAAGCGGCTGCTGGCCTACTCCACCATCAGCCACGCCGGGCTGCTGCTGGTCGGCGTCGCCGCCGGCACCCCCGCGGCGCTGGCGGGCACCGCCTACTCCCTGGCCGGGCACGCCGGCGTCAAGGGCGCCCTGTTCCTGGCCGCCGGGGCACTGCTGAACCGGTACCAGAGCGTCGACGCCCGCGACCTGCGCGGACGCGGACGCGTCATGCCCGTCACCGGCGCCGTCGTCCTCGTCGGCGGGCTGTGCCTGGCCGGGCTCCCGCCGTCGGGGCTGTTCGCCGGGCACTCGGTCACCGAGCACGCCGTCCTGGAGCAGGGCTGGTGGTGGTTCACGCCCCTGTCCATCGCCGCGTCCGCCGTCACCGCCGGCGCCGCCCTGCGCGTGTGGCTGGTGGTGTGGCGCGGCCTGCCCCTGCGCCGCGACCCCGGCGAGACCGGCGCCCCGGGCGGATCCTCGGACCTGGGCGAGCACGAGGGGCCCGAGACGCCCGGCATCCTCGCCTCCATCCCCTGGGTCATGGTCGCGCCCGCGGTCGCGCTGCTGGCCGCCGGCCTGGCGGCCGGGCTGCTGCCCGGCGGACCCGTCGCCGACGCCGCCGCGATGTTCACCGACCGCGGCGCCTACGCCGCCCTCGTCCTGGACGGCCGCCTCACCCACCCGCACGCGGCGCCCGCCGAGCCCTGGACACCGGCGGGCCTGGCCGGGGCGGCCGCCACCGTGCTGCTCGCGCTGGCCGTCGCCGCCGCCGGCGTCCGCCGCGCCGCCCGGACCCGCCCGGCGGCCCCGGCCCCGGCGCGCGCCGCCCTGGCCCGCGCCGCCGGCGCCGCCACCCGCCGCCTGCACGCGCTGCACTCGGGCCACGTCGGCGACTACGCCGCCTGGCTCACCGCGGGCGTCGCCGTCCTGGCCCTGCTCACCGCACGCTTCTGACCCCAGGGCCGCGCTCCGGGCCGCGGCGGGGTCAGACGCTCCAGAGGCGGCGCTTGCGGTAGCGGGGCTCCCACGTCACCCGGTTCAGGTCCCGCAGCGGCGCGGGCAGCGACGTCAGGAACCGGCTGCGCTCCACCGGCCCGATCCCGTCCACCACCCACGGGACGAACAGCGGCGTCCCCGCCTCGCAGCGGCCCCGCGCCTCGGCGGCCAGCTCCCGCCACTGCGCGTCGGCCAGCACCGACTCCGCCAGCGGCAGCGCGCTCATCTCCTCGTGCAGCAGGTGCCGCTCCAGCGCCTCGCGCAGCTCCCGCACCGCGGCCGACAGCTCACCGCCCTCCCCCACCGCCGAACCCGGGCCCGGCGCGGCGCCCATCGCCGCGTCGACACGGGCGATCAGCGGGGCCAGGCGGACATGGTCGGCGCGCACCTCCTCCAGCACCGCGCGCTCCGCCCGGCGCCCCGCCACCGCGCGCTCCACCCGCGGCCACAGCCACCCGTCCTCCAGCTCCTGATGCAGCCGGATCTGCTCCTTGAGGTTCTCCCAGCCCGCGCGCACGTGCGACGCCCCGCCCTTGCCCGCCGCCGCGGCCGCCGCGAGCCGGTCCAGATCCCGGCGGAACGCGTGGTGGGCGGCGTGCAGGAGGGTGCGGCAGGTCGTGTCGCGCGGCTGGACCGCGAAGGTCTCCATACCAATAGGAGGCCTTCGGCGTCCCCCGATGTGACGTCCCGCGCGTCCGAGAGACGCACGTCACACGCCACGCGGCGCCCGGTCACCCGCCGCCGGCGTCGAGGGCCGCGGCGATGCCGTCCAGGACCAGGGCCAGGCCGCCCTCGAACGCCTCCCGCGCCGCCTGCTCCAGGAACGGGACGTCCTCGGCGCCGCCGACGGCGTCCTCGGCGTCCAGCCAGGCCACCAGCGGGAAGCGCTCGGCGAACCCGGGCGCCAGCGCCTCCAGGGCGCCGGCCCGGCCGTACCACCACTGCGCCTCCGACAGGCCCGTCGCCCGCACCGCCTGCCGCGACTCTGCGAGGGTCTGCGCCGCGCCGCGCACCACGCTCGACAGCGCCGACACCGCGCGCCGCACCCGCCGCGCCGGCAGCCCGGTGCCGGCCAGCACGCCCAGCAGCGCCTCCAGCGCCCGGTACTCGTTCGGGCCGAGCACCGGGCGCGCCTGCGACACCTGCAGCATCCACGGGTGCCGCAGGTAGAACTCCCAGGAGTCCTGCGCCCACCGGGTCAGCGCCGCGCGCCAGCCGTCCGCGGAGTCGTAGCCGCCGGGCAGCTCGGCCAGCGCGCGGTCGTACATCAGATCGACCAGCTCGGCCTTGCCCGGCACGTAGGTGTACAGGGCCATCGCCGTGCGGCCGAGCCGCTCCCCGACCGCGCGCATCGACAGCGCCGCCATCCCCTCGGCGTCCGCGACGGCGATCGCGGTGTCGACGATCAGCTCCACGCTCAACCCCGGCCGCGGCCCCGGCCCCGTGCGGGGCGCCGGCGCGCCGCGCCACAGCAGGTCCATCGAGCGGCGCGGGTCGCCCTGCCCGGCGAAGACGACCAACCTGCATCTCCTTATGCCATAAACTAACCGGATCGAGGATCTCTTTACGCCCTAAGATATCAAGCGAGTGAGGAAGCCGCCCATGCCCCTCCAGCAGACGACCGCCGAACCCGGGCCGCACGCCGGCGCACTCCGGGCCGCCGACGCCCACGAGCTGATCGAGGTCCGCGGCGCGCGGGAGAACAACCTCGCCGACATCAGCCTGGACGTCCCCAAGCGCCGCCTGACCGTGTTCACCGGCGTGTCGGGATCGGGCAAGTCGTCCCTGGTGTTCGGCACCATCGCCGCCGAGTCGCGGCGGCTCATCAACGAGACCTACACCGCGTTCGTGCAGGGCTTCATGCCGAGCGTCGGCCGCCCCGACGTCGACGCGCTGCGCAACCTCAGCGCCGCGATCGTGGTCGACCAGGAGCGGATGGGCGCCAACTCCCGCTCCACCGTCGGGACCGCCACCGATGCCCACACCATGCTGCGCATCATCTTCAGCCGGATCGGCGAACCCCGCGCCGGCACCTCCTCGGCGTTCAGCTTCAACAACGCCGAGGGCATGTGCCCGGCCTGCGAGGGGCTCGGCCGCGCCTCCCGCGTCGACCTGGACCAGCTGGTCGACCGCGACCTGTCCCTCAACGAGGGCGCCGTCACCGTGCCGAACTTCGGCGTCGGGTCCTGGTACTGGAAGGTGATCGCCGACTCGGGGCTGTTCGACCTGGACGCCAGGCTGCGCGACTACACCCCCGCCCAGTGGGACGACCTGCTCCACAAGCCCCCCACGAAGATCAAGAGCAGCGGCATCAACACCACCTACGAGGGCGTGCTGGTCAAGGTCAAGCGGCTCTACCTGGACAAGGACACCGAGTCGCTGCAACCCCACATCCGCGCGTTCGTCGAGCGCGCCGTCGCCTTCAGCGCCTGCGAGGCGTGCGGCGGCACCCGCCTCAACCCCGCCGCCCTCGCCAGCCGAATCGGCGGGCTCAACATCGCCGACTGCGCCGCCATGCAGATCAGCGACCTGGCCGCCTTCCTGCGCGAGATCACCGAGCCGTCCGTCGCGCCGGTGCTGGCCGCCCTGCAGGGCACCCTGGACTCCCTGGTCGAGATCGGCCTGGGCTACCTCAGCCTGGACCGCGAGTCCCCCACCCTGTCGGGCGGCGAGGCCCAGCGCGTCAAGATGGTCCGCCACCTCGGCTCCAGCCTCAGCGACATCACCTACGTCTTCGACGAGCCCACCGCCGGCCTGCACCCCCACGACATCGCCCGAATGAACGACCTGCTGCTGCGCCTGCGCGACAAGGGCAACACCGTCCTGGTCGTCGAGCACAAGCCCGAGACCATCGCGATCGCCGACCACGTCGTCGACCTCGGACCCGGCGCCGGCGCCGAGGGCGGACGGGTCTGCTACACCGGCGACCTCGCCGGGCTCCGCGCGTCCGGCACCCTCACCGGACGCCACCTGGACCACCGCGCCCGGCTGCGCGAGAAGGTCCGCGAACCGTCCGGGCACCTCACCATCACGGGCGCGAACCTGCACAACCTCAAGAACGTCGACGCCGAGATCCCCCTCGGCGTCCTCACCGTCGTCACCGGCGTCGCCGGATCCGGCAAGAGTTCCCTGATCCACGGGGCGCTTCCCGGCCGCGACGGCGTCGTCGTGGTCGACCAGTCCCCCATCCGCGGATCCCGCCGCAGCAACCCCGCCACCTACACCGGGCTGCTGGACCACATCCGCGCCGCCTTCGCCAAGGCCAACGGCGTCAAACCAGCCCTGTTCAGCGCCAACTCCGAAGGCGCCTGCCCGGCCTGCAAGGGCATCGGGCTGGTCTACACCGACCTGGCGATGATGGCCGGCGTCGCCTCGGTGTGCGAGCAGTGCCAGGGCCGCCGCTACACCGCCGAGGTCCTCACCTACACCCTGCGCGGCAAGGACATCAGCCAGGTCCTGGCCATGCGCGTCGCCGAGGCCCGCGAGTTCTTCACCGCCGGGCAGGCCCGCGCCGTCCTGGACCGCCTCGCCGACGTCGGCCTGGGCTACCTCGGGCTGGGCCAGCCCCTCACCACCCTGTCCGGCGGGGAGCGCCAGCGGCTCAAGCTCGCCATCCACATGGCCGAGAAGGCCGCCACCTACGTCCTGGACGAGCCCACCACCGGCCTGCACCTGGCCGACGTCGACCAGCTCCTGGCCCTGCTGGACCGGCTCGTCGACGGCGGCAACACCGTCATCGTCATCGAGCACCACCAGGCCGTCATGGCCCACGCCGACTGGATCATCGACCTCGGTCCCGGCGCCGGCAGCGACGGCGGCCGCGTCGTGTTCACCGGCACGCCCGCCGACCTGGTCACCGGCGCCGACACCCTCACCGCCCGCCACCTGCGCGACTACGTCCAGGACGCCTGACCAGCCCCGCCCCGGCCCGCCGCCCCCGCCGGCGGGCCGGCCCGGCCCGGCACCGTCAGCGGGGGGCGGCCTTGGCCAGCACCTCCAGATAGTGCGGGTTGGACATCACGCCCAGCACGTTGCCGAACGGGTCGACCACCGACGCGGTCGCGAACCCCGTCCCCTCGCCCCGCTCGGTGATCTCCTCGTGCGGCCGCGCGCCCATCGCCAGCAGCCGCTCCACCGCCGCCTCCAGGTCGTCCACGTGCCAGAACGTCACCGCCCCGCCCGGACCCGCCGGCGGCCCTCCCGGACGGTACCGGGCGTCGATCAACCCCAGCTCGTGCTCGTAGTCGCCCACCCGGAACTCGTAGTAGGCGGCGCCGCCGTCCGGGCCCGCGACACGGAAGTACGGCTGGATTCCCAGCAGTTCGGCGTACCAGTCCTTGGCCGCCTCCACGTCGTCCGCCCAGAAGCTGATGGTCGCGAATCCCCGCAGCATGTCGTGCCTCCGATCACCGGGAACCGGACGCTCCGGCCCCGACACCCACGACGCTAGACGGCCAATAGGTCACCCAATGTCCTAGTGGCCCGGCAGGATGGATGTCATGCGCGATCCGTCCGGACGGCTCCTGCGATTGCTGTCCCTCCTGCAGACCCCCCGCGAGTGGTCGGGCACCGAGCTGGCCGAGCGGCTCGGCGTCACCGCCCGCACCATCCGCCGCGACGTCGACCGCCTGCGCGAGCTCGGCTACCCCGTCCACGCCACCCACGGCAGCGCCGGCGGCTACCGGCTCACCGCCGGCGCCGCGATGCCGCCGCTGCTGCTGGACGACGACGAGGCCACCGCCGTCGCGATCGGCCTGCGCACCGCCGCCGCGGCCGCCGTCACCGGCATCGAGGACACCTCGCTGCGCGCCCTGGCCAAGCTCGAACAGGTCCTCCCCCACCGGCTGCGGCACCGCGTCGCCGCCCTCACCGAGGCCGCCGTGCCCCTCCCGCCGCAGGACGGCGCCCCGCCCGCCGCCGACCCCTCCGTCCTGGCCCTGCTCGCCGCGGCCTGCCTCACCCGCGAGAAGGTCCGCTTCACCTACACCGCCGCCGACGGCCGCGGCACCCGCCGGCTGGCCCAGCCCCACCGCCTCGTCACCGCCGGCCGCCGCTGGTACCTGGTCGCCCACGACGAGGACCGCGCCGCCTGGCGCACCTTCCGCGTCGACCGCGTCACCGACCCGCACCGCACCGGCATGCGCGGCCCCGAACTCCGCCTGCCCGGCGGCGCCGACGCCGCCGCCTGGGCCATGGACGCCCTGGCCGGCGGATCGGGCACGATCCGGGCCCGGCTGCTGCTGCACGCCCCCGTCGAGGAGGCCGCCGAGCACGTCACCGCCTGGCAGGGCGTCCTGGAACCCGCAGGCGACCGCACCTGCCTCCTGCACACCCGGTCGGACTCGATGCGCTTCCTGGCCTACCGCGTCACCCTGCTGCCCATCGACTACACACTGCTGGACCCGCCCGAACTCGCCGGCCACCTGGCCGCCATCGCCGACCGCGCCACCCGCGCCATCCGCCCCTTCACCGCACCCTGACCACGGTGTGAGAGGCCGGGCCGCCCGCCCGTGCGGCCGGGGACCTCAGGGTTCGCCGGGCGGGGAGCCGAGGGTCGTGTCGCCGAGCGACTCCAGCAGCGTGCGCAGGGCGGCGGCCAGGTGCCCGCGCTCGGCCGGCGACAGCGCCGCCAGCAGGCGCTCCTCGTTGGCTGCGTGCAGGCCGACCAGCTCGTCCACGATCTCCAGGCCGCGCGGCGCCAGCCGGACCCGCACCGACCGCCGGTCACCGGTGTCGCGCACCCGCTCCACCAGGCCCTTGGCCTCCATCCGGTCGATCCGGTTGGTGATCGCCCCCGAGGTGACCATCGCCGCCCGCAGCAGCGCCCCCGCCGTCAGCTCGTAGGGGGCGCCGTGCCGCCGCAGCGTCGCCAGCACGTCGAACTCCCAGCTCTCCAGCCCGCGGGCCGCGAAGAACTCCTTCAGCTCCCGGCCGAGCAGCGACTGCGCCCGCGAGATCCGCCCGACCACGCCCATCGCCGACACGTCCAGGTCGGGACGCTCGCGGCCCCACTGCGCCAGGATCGCGTCCACCGCGTCCGCCATGCCCACCCTCCCGCGACAATCTCAACGTTGAGATTATCAATCGAGAAAGGCCCGGGCGGGGAAAACAGGCACCACCGGGTACCGCGCTCCCGCGCGGCGTGGGAAGGAGGACGAACTCACTCCCTCCATTTTCAACTTATAGCGGGCCGGGGGGCTTGCGGCAAGACCCGGGTCGTCCCCCAGAATCGTCGGCCGAGGCCGGTACCTGCGTGAACGGGACGCGGCGCGCACCGGCGCGCCGCCGGGGCAGCCGGCCGGCGAACACTCTCGCGAACGGGGACTCATGATCGACGTGATCGTGGTCGGCGGCGGGCCGACCGGCCTGATGCTGGCCGCCGAACTGCGGCTCCACGGGGTGCGCGTGCTCGTGCTCGAAAAGGAGACCGAGCCGCCCCCGTTCGTCCGCGCGCTCGGCCTGCACGTGCGCAGCATCGAGGTGCTGGACCAGCGCGGCCTGCTGGACCGGTTCCTCGCACACGGCACCAAGCACCCGCTCGGCGGCTTCTTCGCCGGCATCCGCAAGCCCGCGCCCGCCCGGCTCGACACCGCCCACCCCTACGTCCTCGGCATCCCGCAGCCCGTCACCGATCGGCTGCTGGCCGAACGCGCCGCCGAACTCGGCGCCGAGATCCGCCGCGGCCACGAGGTGGCCGGGGTGAGCCAGGACGAGCACGGGGTGACCGCCGAACTCGCCGACGGCACGCGGCTGCGAGCGCGCTACCTCGTCGGCTGCGACGGCGGCCGCAGCACGGTCCGCGGACTCCTCGGCATCGGCTTCCCCGGCGAACCCTCCCGGGTCGACACGCTCCTGGGCGAGATGAAGGTGACCGCACCGCCCGAAGAGGTGGCCGCCGTGACGGCCGAGGTCCGCGAGACCCAGAAGCGGTTCGGCGTCGGACCGATCGGCGACGGCGTCCACCGCGTCCTCGTGCCCGCCGAGGGCGTGGCGAAGGACCGCACGGCCCCGCCGACCCTGGAGGACTTCAAGCGCCGCCTCCGGGCGGTCGCCGGCACCGACTTCGGCGTCCACTCACCGCGCTGGCTGTCGCGCTTCGGCGACGCCACCCGGCTCGCCGAGCGCTACCGCGCCGGACGGGTGCTGCTGGCCGGCGACGCCGCGCACATCCACCCGCCCACCGGCGGGCAGGGCCTCAACCTCGGCATCCAGGACGCGTTCAACCTCGGCTGGAAACTGGCCGCCGAGGTCGGCGGCCGGGCGCCGCGGGGACTGCTGGACACCTACCACGCCGAGCGGCACCCGGTGGCCGCCGACGTGCTGGTCAACACCCGCGCGCAGATGGAACTGCTGTCCACCGAGCCGGGCCCCCTCGCCCTGCGGACGCTGCTGGCGGAACTGATGGACTTCGACGAGGTGAACCGGCACCTGACCGAGAAGATCATCGCGATCGGGGTCCGCTACGACCTCGGCGGCGGGCACCCGCTCGTCGGCCGCCGCCTCCGGGACGTCGCCCTGAAGCGCGGCCGCCTCTACGAACTGACGCACGACGGCCGCGGACTGCTGCTCGACCAGACCGGGCGCCTGTCGGCCGCGGGCTGGGCCGACCGCGTCGACCACGTCACCGACACCGGCGAGGACCTGGACGTGCCCGCGGCCCTGCTGCGGCCGGACGGCCACGTGGCATGGGTCGGCGACGACCAGACCGACCTGGACGGCCACCTGGCCGAATGGTTCGGCGACCCCACCGATTGAGCACACGGACACGCGACAACGATCAGCGGTGATCGGGGATCGGCGCCGCGGGACCGGCGGCGAGGCGGTCGTCGAGGCGGTGCAGCAGCAGGACCATCACCGCCCCGATGACGGCCAGGCCCGCGGTGTCGAGCGGGTCGCGGGTGTGGGACACCAGACCGAAGGCGGTGTGGGCGACCAGCGCCCCGGTCACGGCCGCCAGCCGGTGGCGCGCGGTCCAACCGTCCGCCGCGCTCCACCGGCGCACCGCCCAGGCGGCGGCCGCGGCGACCACCGCCGCGGCCGCCATCGGCAGCGGCGCCCACGCGCGGGGCAGGAACGCGCAATGGTGCGCGCCGGCGAACGGGAACAGCAGCGCCAGGAAGGCGAAGGCCGCCACGGCGCACACGGCGCCGAGCCGGAACAGACCGGGGACCGGACCCGCCACGCCGACGCGACGCCGGCCCGCGCGGCGCGGGAACCGGACGAGCGCCGCCGCCACCGCCGCGGCCGCCAGCCCCAGGACCACCAGGGCGGCGCGCCCCGACAGCAGGTAGCCGGGGTCCTGCGACGGGGGCACCGACACCCGCAGCAGCCCCACCCCCAGCAGCGCCGCGGCGGCCGTCCCGACGAGCCCCCCGCGCCGCAGATACGGCCTCCGGCCCAGGTCGCGGAACATCAACTCGACGAGCGTGACCGGCAGCAGGACGCTGAACACCGCGTGGTAGGGCAGGTTCAGCTCGGCGTAGGGCGCGTTGACGCCCCACGGCCTCGGCCCCCAGCCCGCGGCACCGTACAGATGGGGGCTGGTGAGGCTCTGCAACGCCAGGCCCTCCTCGACCAGCCCGTAGGCGAGGCCCATCAGCAGCAGGGCGCCCGCCCCGCCGCCCGTCCGGCGGACCGCCTCGCGGATCAGCAGGACCCCCGCCCCGTAGATCGGCACGTAGAGGACGACCAGCCACAGCATCCTCACGGAGATCGAGCCGAGGGTGAGTTCGGCGACGGCGGGCGCGACGAGCACCAGCGCCAGCGCGGCGCGCCGCTGCCGCCGCCGCTGCGCGCGGCCCGCCCGGGCCGGCCGGTTTCGAGAAAGGACCATGCCCCGACGCTAGGGACGCGACCCGCCCCCGCACCTCCGGCGGCGGATTGGTCTGCGGCCTCCGTCCTCAGACGGAGGGACGGGGCCGGACCACTCCGGGGTCGTAGGCGGGCACCCCGGGCAGCGCCCGGATCGTCATGCGGTGTCCTCCAGCGGCAGATGGGCGCGGACCCGGAACCCTCCCGCCGGGTCCGGCGAGGCCTCCAGCGTCCCGCCGAGCAGCGCCGCGCGCTCGCGCATCCCGGCGACGCCCTGCCCGGAGCCGCCCGTCCAGGCCGACCGGCCGCCCGTCCCGTCGTCGCGGACCTCCACGGTCAGCCCGCCGTCCCGCGCGCAAACCGTGACGACGGCGACGGACGCGCGCGCGTGCCGCAGAGCGTTGGTGAGCGACTCCTGCACGATCCGGTACGCCGACAGGGCCACGCCCGGCGGGACGTCGGCGTCCTCCAAGCCGTCCAGCACCACGCGGACGGGCAGCCCGGCGGACTCCACCCTCCCGGCGAGCCGGTCCAGATCCGCCAGGGACGGCTGCGGCACCAGGGCGTCGCCTTCGGGGACCGCCGCGGTCTCCCCGTCCAGCAGGCGCACGGTGCGCACGAAGCGGCGGAGCTCGACCAGCGCCTCCCGGCCCGACGCCTCCAGGCTCCGCACCGCCTGCCGCGCCTTCTCGGGGCTGCTGTCGAACACGTCGTCCGCGGCGGCGGCCTGCACCACCATCACCGACACCGTGTGCGCCAGGACGTCGTGCAGTTCACGCGCGATGCGCGCCCGCTCCTCCAGCACCACCCGGCGCGCCTCGGCCTGCCGCCGCGCCGCCCACGCCCGTCCGAGCGCGCCCCAGCTCCAGGCCAGCACCGCCGCGACCGGCCACAGGACCGCCGCGACGCCGTGCCCGCCGGCACCGGCCGTCGCGCCGAGGACGGCGGCGGCTCCCGCCGCCGCCCACAGCGACGTCCGCGCGGGCCGCAGCCAGGCGAACGTGCTCAGCACGACCAGCGCGATCCCCGGGCCGGCCGTCGGAACCAGGAACTGCAGGGCAGCCCCGGAGACCACCGCGACGGCGGTGACCACGGCGGGCCGCGCGCCCAGCCACCACAGCGCCGCGGCCTGGACGACGACGAGCGCCGTCACCAGCGGACGCCCCGCCTCGGCCGGCACCCCGCGGGGCGCCAGGAGCAGCACCGGCGACAGCGCCGCCAGCGCGCCCGCCACCAGCGGCGCCTTCCACCGCGCCGGCAACGACGCCTCGAACCGGTCACGCACGCCGCAGACGCTACCAGCGCGCGTTCCACCACCGGCCCGAACGTCTTGAGCACGCCCACGGCGGCCGCGCTCGCAGGGAGAAGCCGGGCGGGCCGGGTGACCCGCCCGGCTCCATCCCCGCTACCGCTTCGGCAGCACCGTGAAGGTGAAGCCGGTGTTCCTCGGACGGCGCAGCGAGGTCTCGGACTTGATCCGGCGCAGGGCCTCGTTCCTGCTGAGGCCGAGCCCCTGCGCGATGAGCCGGTCCGGGCGCAGCGGCACCGGATCCTCGAAGACCACCTCCACCTGGACCGGCCATGCCTCGTCGAGCGGCGGCGAGGGGGCCTCCAGCAGCCACGCCCCCGTCCAGTCCAGGGTGAAGCGGTTGCGCCGGGCGAGCAGCGGATCCAGCAGCGTGGACGCCACCAGCTCCGGATCGTTGACGCGGTAGCCGTGGAGCCCGGCCGGATCGAGGGATCTGACCGGCGCCCGCTCGTGGACGGGGACCTTGCCCGTCCGATCGCAGGAGACGCAGCGGACCAGCAGCCACACGTCCAGCAGCTTGCCGTTGGCGTTGACGCGGAACCTGCCCTCGCCGGTGGTGGCCGACCGCGACCCGCAGTCCACGCACCGCGACGACAGCAGAGGCAGCCTGGTCCGGCGGACGACCCAGGGCAGCACGATATGAGGTTGTGAAGACATGAGCTCTCTAGACCTGACACGAGGCCGATTACGCGCGGCCTCAAACGCTGCAGGGCCGGGCGCGCAAGGGCAGCCCGGCAGGACCGACGGGAGCGTCGGCTACAGGTGAGCGGAAGAAGATGTCAGGTCTGAAGAGCAGGCGGGGTCACGCGGTTCTGTCCTTTGCCTTCACTGCGATGGAGCCGCGGGCAACCTACGGGACCGCGGAAGGGAAGCTCAAGCGGTTTTCACGCCGAGGCTTCGTCGGCGCTCCGGCCGAGGACGCAGAACTCGTTGCCCTCCGGGTCGGCGAGGCACGTCCACGGCACGTCGCCCTGACCGACGTCGAGGTCTGTGGCGCCCAGGCCCCGCAGCCGGTCCACCTCCACCTCCTTGTCGCCGACGACGTACGGCAGCAGGTCGAGGTGCACGCGGTTCCACCACGTCCTCTCGGCGGGCGTGCGGAGGAACTCCAGATACGGGCCGACGCCCTCGGGGGCACGCATCACCGCACGGTCGTCGGTCAGCTCGTGCAGGGTCCAGTCCATCGCCTCGCCCCAGAACCGGGCCATGACCCGGGGATCGGCGCAGTCGACGACCACCGCGGCGATCGGCCCGGTGTCCCGGTAGACCTCCCGAGGCTCCAGCACGCAGAACACGTTGCCCTCCGGGTCGGCAAGGACCGTCCACGGGACATCGCCCTGGCCCACATCCGCGGGCGTCGCACCGAGATCCTTCAGGCGTGCGACCAACTCGGCCTGATGGGCCGCGGAAGTGGTGGCGAGATCGAGGTGCACGCGGTCCTTCACCGTTTCGGGATCCGGCACGGTGACGAGGTCGACGCAGACGGCGGTGGGGTCTGGCCAGTCGAAGCCCACGGGCTCAAGGTTGGTCACCCCGGGCGCCTCGCTGTCGGTGCCCCAGCCGAGCGCCTCCGCCCAGAACCGGCCGAGCGCCGCATCGTCGCGAGCCTTGAAGTTCACCTGGACAAGTCGCAGCGTCATGCCGCCCCACCCTAGGCCCGCCAGCCCGGACGCCCGCGCCGAGCGCACCCCTCGCCTTTCAGACGATGGCCTCCGTGGCGGCGAGGGCCAGCGCGCCGACCAGCGCCGCCCGGGCGCCCAGGGCCGAGGACCGGACATGGACCCGATCGCTGATCGCGGGCTGGGCGAAGCGGCGCAGCGACTCGCGGATCCCCTCCAGGAGGGGCTCGCCGCCCGTCGCGAGCTCACCGCCGATGACGAGCATCGCGGGATCCAGGGCGTTGCACAGGTCGGACAGGACGCGTCCGAGCCGGCGCCCCGCGTCGGCGACGATCCGGGCCACCACCGGATCGCCGACCAGGGCGTCCAGGGAAAGCTCGTCGGGCTGCTCGGGGAGCGGCAGGCCCGCCGCGATGAGCTGCCGCCACACCTCGCCGATCGACACCACCGACTCCAGGCAGCCGCGCTGCCCGCAGCGGCACTGCGCCCCGCCCTCCTGGACCAGCGTGTGCCCGATCTCCCCGGACGCCCCGTAGGCCCCGGTGTACCGGCGGCCCGCGAGGATCAGCCCGGCCCCGATGCCGTGGGACGCCTTGACGTAGATCAGGTCCGACACGCTGCGGGCGGCCCCGTGCGTGTGCTCGGCCAGCGCGGCGAGCTCCGCGTCGTTGGCGATCGTCACCTCGCCGCCGAGCCGGGCGGTGAGCTCCTCCCGCGGCCGGACACCCGCCCAGCCCGCGAGGATCGTGGCCGACTGGATCCGGCCGGTCGCCTGGTTGATCGGCCCCGGGATCCCCGCCACCGTCCGCAGCACCGAACCGGCCGGCACCCCCGACCGGTCGAGCAGGCCCGCGACCAGGGCCCCCGCCCGGTCGAGCGCGTGGCCCGCCGAACCGTCGACGTCCACGGGCACCCGGTCCTCGGCGACGACCTGCTGCGCGGTCGAGGCGAGGGCCGCGGAGACGTGCGTATGCCCGAAGTCGATGCCGACGAGATACCCCGGGGGGCGGTGCGGCGACAGCGGGGAGGACGGCCTGCCGCGGCCCGCGCGCTCGGTGGCCGCGTGCTCGTGCACCAGCCCTTCGGCCAGCAACCCCCGGACGATCCCCGCCACCGTGCTCGGCGCGAGCCCGGTCCGGCGGCTCAGCTCCTGCCGGGTCGCGGGGAAGGACTGGTTCAGCGCGTCGAGGATCGCGCGCCTGCCGCGTTCGACCCTGGTGTTCGGTGAGGTGGGCACCCGATGACGATAGCGAATTAGAACGCTGAATGTTAAAAATATCGGCCTTTAAGAGTGTTGACCATAGAGTTTCGCCCAACTTACGATCACCGAACTGTTGTGGAGCGTTCCACCCCCACCCCCAGGGAGACGCGATGGGCCGTGCAGGCACGAAATGGCGAAGAAGACGGGCGGTATCGCTCGTCACGGCGGCGGCCCTCATGGTTCCGGGAGCGCTCGCGGCGGCCCCGGCCCGCGCAGGTGAGCCCGCCCCCTCGGGCGGACTCGCCGAGGCCGCCGGGAAGGACGCCCGGGCCGTCCGGTCCCCGGACGGGGACCTGCGGGTGACGGTCGCCACCGACGACGGGCGCCTCACCTACAGCGTGAAGGAGCGCGGCAGGGTCCTCGTCGGCGCGTCCGGACTCGGCATGGACCTCGCGGGACGGCCCAGCCTCACGCGGGACATGTCCATCGAGTCCGTCGAACGGCGCACGATCGACGAGACGTGGAAGCCCGTCTGGGGCACGTCCAGCAAGGTCAGGAACCACGCGAACGAGCTCACCGTCCACGCCGTGCAGGACGGGACCGGGTTCAAGCTCGACCTGGTGTTCCGGGTGTTCGACGACGGTGTCGGGTTCCGCTACCACTTCCCCGGGCAGCCCGGCCTCGGCGCCTACACCGTCACCGCCGAGCAGACCGAGTTCGCCTTCGAGCCCGGCGCGAGGAGCTGGTCGATCGCCGCCGGCACCAACTGGACCGCCGACGAGAAGCACTACCGCGACCTGCCCCTGTCCAGCGTCCCCACCGCGCAGACGCCCATCACCGCCTCGCCCGCCGCCGACTCCTACGTGGTGGTGCACGAGGCCGACCTGACCGACTACCCCAGCATGACCCTGAAGGCGGTGCCGGGACGCCCCGGCGCCTTCTCCAGCGACCTGATCAGCCTTCCCGACGGCACGAAGGCCAAGCTGAACGGCGAGTTCTCCACCCCCTGGCGCACCCTGACCACGGGTGAGCGGCCCGGCGACCTCGGCGAGTCCCACCTGATCGAGAACCTCAACGACGCGTGCGCCATCTGCGACGACACGTCCTGGATCGAGCCCGCGACCTACGTCGGCGTCTGGTGGGAACTGCAACGGCGGGCCACCACCTGGAACGCCGGGCCGAACCACGGCGCGACCACCGCGCGGGTCAAGCAGTACATCGACCTCGCCAAGCAGGCGGGCGCCAAGTTCGTGCTCGCCGAGGGCTGGAATACCAACTCCGGCGGCTCGTGGAGCGGACAGGACTTCCTCACCCCGCAGGCCGACCTCGACCTCCCCGAGGTACTGCGGTACGCCAAGGCCAACGGCGTCGGGTTCATCGCGCACAACGAGACCCGGGGCGACGTCGACTACTACGACCGCAACCTGGAAAAGATCTTCTCCAGGTACGAGGCCCTCGGCATCCACTCGATCAAGACCGGCTACGCCACGAAGTACCTGCTCGGCGGGGTGAACCGCAGCCACTACGACCAGGAGGCCGTCCGGCACTACCAGCGGGTGGTCGACACGGCGGCCCGGCACCGCATCACGGTCGACGCCCATGAGGCGATCAAGCCCACCGGCCTCGCGCGCACCTACCCGAACATGATGACGGGCGAGGGCGTCGCGGGCATGGAGCAGCACAACTACATGGGCGCGGGCGGCAACCCGCCCGCGCAGGCCACGATCCTCCCCTTCACCCGGTTCATGGGAGGGCCCGCCGACTACACGCCCGGCGTCCTCAACGTCACCTGGGACCCGGCCCGCCTCGGGACCCGCGTCCAGACCACCTCCGCCGCGCAGCTCGCCCTGTATCCGACGTTCTTCAGCCCGATGCAGATGCTCGCCGACACCCCCGAGAACTACGCCGCCCACCCCGGGTTCGCGTTCCTCAAGGACATGCCCGCCACGTGGGATGAGACCCGCGTCCTGGACAGCGCCATCGGGGACCACACCACGACGGCCCGGCGCAGCGGCCGGACCTGGTACCTCGGGGCGATCACCGACGAGAACGACCGGACCCTCCAGGTGCCGCTGTCGTTCCTGCCGCCCGGCACGTTCGTGGCGGAGACCTACGCCGACGCCCAGGAGACCACCTGGAAGGGCGACCCGCTGCCCGTCGAGATCCGCAAGACGCTGGTCAGGTCCTCCACCCGGCTGTCGATGTCACTCGTCGGCGGCGGCGGTCAGGCGGTCAAGCTCAGGCCCGCGACCGCCGACGACCTCCGCGGCCTCTCCCGGTACGCCCCGCCCCGCGCGGACTACGGCGCCGCCGAGGCCGTCCTGGACCAGGACACCCAGCGGCTCACCGTGAAGGCCCCACTCACCAACGAGGGCAGCACCGTGGCCGAATTCCAGGCCCGGGTGTTCCTCGACGGCCGCGCCGCCGGCGAGCCCCAGCGCGTGCGCGTGGCAGGTGGCGGGACCCGGACCGTCGAGTGGACGCTGCCGGCCTCCGAGGTGCCCGACGGGGACTTCCAGGTCGCGGCGGGCGAGCACGGCAAACCGGTCAAGGTGGAGCAGACGCGTTCGCTGCTCGAACTCGTCCAGGACCTGCGGCGGTCCGGCGCGCTCACCCCGTCGGCGGCGGCCGAGCTCCAGCCCTCGATCGTCAAGGGCGAGGCCATGCTCCGCCGGGGCGACGCGACCGGCCGCCTCCTGGCCCTGCAGGACGTGCGGCTCGCCCTCTACCGCCTTCCGCTCGACGAAGTGAGCGCGCCGGCCCGCACCGCGATCGACGACCGGCTCACCGCCCGGCTCGGCGCACCGGAGGGGCTCGTCTCCCTCGCGCTCAAGGTGCGGGCGGCGGCCGACGACCGGGCCGTCGACGCGGCCCTGTCCGGCAAGCTCGCCGCCGAGGTCAAGGCCGCGGTCCACGCCGCGTCCGCGGGCGACGCCGCGGGCATGAGGAAGGCCCTCGACCGGTTCGACGCCCTGGTCAAGGCAGCGCCGATCTCCCCGGACGTCGCGGCCGGCCTGCTCGCCGCGAGCCGGGCGCTCGCCGCCGAACCACGCACGATCGAGGCGGAGACCGCGCAGCTCGTCAGCGGCGCCTGCCGGCGCACCGACCACACCGGCTACACCGGCACCGGCTTCGTGGCCTGCCTGAAGACCAAGGACAGCGGCGTGCGGGTCGACGCCCCGGTCACCGCCGAGGGCCTCTACACGGTCCGCCTCCGCTACGCCAACGGCATGGGCTCGACACGGACCATGACCCTGGCCGGAGGGACGCAGTCCGTCCGGCTCCAGCTCCCCGACCTCGCGTCCTGGGACACCTGGTCGGAGCACCGGGCCGGGATCCGCCTCGCCCCGTCCACGCCGCTGACCTTCGTCTACGGACCGAACGACGACGGCAACGTCAACCTGGACTCGATCACCATCGAACCCGACCTCGGGGTCGTCCAGCGATAACGGCGTCCGTCACGCCGGCGGCGCGGTCCGGTGGTGCCCGAGGTGTCTCGACGCAGACACTGAACGGCACCGCCGGACCGCGCCGTCGCGTGTGACGGGGCGCGCTGCTGATGCGGGCCGGCGCCCTCAGTGCACGGGCGGCCGCGCGCGATCTCGGTTCGCGAGAGCGAAGGCGACGACGCTCAGACCGATGATCAGCAGTGTCAGGAGCACCGCGAGATACCAGCCGAATCCCAGGGACTCCTTCGCGTGCGCGTTCAGGGCGGCGCCCAGCGCCGGCGGCAGCGACTTCGGGACCGGGACCGTCGGCTTCTCGATCCGAGACAGGACGGCGACGATGCCCAGCATGAACAGGCTGAGCAGAGCCGGCGCGGCAGCGCTCGCCGCCAGGCCGCCCTTGTTCCGGACGCCACCGATCACGCCGAGAACGGCCGCGGCGGTCCCGCAGGCCAGCGTCCCCCAGCCCCAGCCGGCGGCGAGGCCGCTGGACGTCGCCGTCACCCCGCGGGCGCCGGAGACCTCTGGCAAGGACGCGGACACCTTCAGCCAGGGCAGCATCACCGCGACCATCAGCAGCGCCGCGGCCCCCGCGACCGCGAACCCGGCCCAACGGCTTCTGCCAGGCGAAGACGGCACACCCGCGATCGGTCCAGCCGGGGGCGGCGAGCCTGGAAAGGGGCGCCCTCCGTGGCCAGGGGCGGCGGGCGGGGCCTGCTGAACGACCGGCGCGGGAACAGGCCCGGCCTGGGACGACACAAGCGGGGCCAGCATCGCCTGCGCCTGATCAAGGGTCATCCGCTCGGCCGGGTTCTTGCGCAGCAGCCCGGTTAGAACGGGAGCGAGAGGGCCGGCGTTCGGGGCTGGAGCGGGTTCCTGCGTCGCGATGGCGACGAACACGGCCCCGGTGCTCGGACCGGGGAAGGGCGGACGGCCCTCCACCAGGGCGTGCAACGTCGCCCCCAGCGACCACAGGTCCGACTCCGCGGTGGCGGGCAGGCCGCGGACCTGTTCAGGAGACATGTACGCCGGGGTCCCAAGGAGCGCACCCGAACGCGTCAGCGTCGTGTCGCCGTCGACGGCGGCGATGCCGAAATCGGTCAGCACGGCGCGTTCCCCTTCCAGGAGAACGTTGGCGGGCTTGATGTCGCGATGGACGATGCCCACCCGGTGCGCTGCGCGAAGAGCGTCCAGGACCTCCAGCCCGAGAGCGGCGGCGCGCCCGGGCGGCAGGGGGCCGCGCTCGGCGAGCAGGTCCGCCAAGGACCGGCCGGGCACCAGCTCCATGATGATCCAGGGCTGCTCGTCCGCCGTGGTGACGAGATCGTGGACGGTCACGATGCCCGGATGCCGGAGACGGGCCGCGGCCCGTGCCTCCCGATCGACGCGCGCGGTCCAGGCCTGCCGCTGCTCGGCGTCCAGGTCCTCGGGCAGGCGCAGCTCCTTGACCGCCACCTCGCGGCCGAGCCGCTCGTCGTACGCGCGCCAGACCGTGCCCATGCCACCGCGTCCCAGCGGATCCAAGAGCCGGTACCGGTCCAGCAACACCCGCTCAAGTTGATCAGCCACGGTGGGACCGTAGCCCAGCGACCGCGCGGCCTGTCAAACAGACACGTCCGTTTATTGATCGTTCTCCGCGATTTCAACGGCGTGTCAGCCGCGGGCGAGGACGAGTGACCGCGCCGGCGTCGCCCTGACGGTTCCCGAATGCCCGCGCTCCGGTACCCGTCTTGCGCCAGCCGCGAAATGACGAACGGTCATGGCTGATCAGCTTCCTGTGCCGAGGGCGGGAACGTCCAGGACATCCTCGCCCAGCAGTCGTGAACCGATCGACAAAGCCGGCGCTACGAAGGCGTACTCGAACAGCCCGACCGTCCCACCGGTGGGCGGGCGTCTGGCAGTGGCGCGCGGCAGGCCGGTCCCTCCCCGTCAGCGAAGCACGACCAGGTGACCTGGCCATCTACGGCGACAACGCCCACACCAACATCGTGGTCCGCAACCTCGGCCACGGCAGGCTCAGCACGATCGGAGGAGACCAGGGCCCCCTCGTGGAGTCAGGAGTCCGCACGACCGCCACAGCGGTACCGCGTCCCAACTTCAACATCTCATAAGGCCGTGGTGAGCTTCACTCGTTCGGTGAGAGCTCGCTGAGTATTGGAGTGCTGTGCACGAGGGGCCTGTTTAGGGTGACGGCGTGGACGCGGCCGACTTCTACACGGGCATCGTTGCGGAGCTCTACGGACCACTGAAGTCCTTCTCTCAAGATCCCGAGCCCTATGCGGCCTTCATTGAGCAATCCGGCACGCCGGCGCTGGAGTTGGGCTGCGGGGATGGTGATCCCTTGCATGAGCTGCGCGCACGCGGTTTGGAGGTCGAGGGCGTCGACTCCTCCGCTGACATGCTGGAACGCCTCCGTCGCGGGCACACGAGCAAGGCATCAGCGCCACTGTCTTTCGCCAGCGCGCGGCCCTGATACCCCTGTTCGTCCCACCCCCGACCCCGGCCGAGCAGATCGGTCAGGCGCGCACGCCGACCGCACCTGACGGCGCCGAGCTCCGGGTATCCGTCGTAGCTGAACAACGGGACGAGGCCGCGCGGACGCAGACGACGCTGCTGCGTTATGAACGTAGCCACGGCCGGGACCACTTCGTCGACGAGCGCCCGTGGGTGCTGCATTGGTATACGCGCAACGGATTCCAGGCCCTGGCCGCAGCGGCCGGCCTAACCGTGACCGCAATCACCGACCCTCACGGCAATCCAGCCCCTGCTGCCGCCACAGACGTGCACTTCCATCTCCGGCCCGGCCCACCCCGGGAACCCTGAGGATCGACAACAGGTGGCGTAACACCACCGAGAATGGGCCCGCATCTTCCACCTGACTTCTATTGCGCTCCCGCTCTTGAGAGGGCACAAGAGGCCAGTCGGCGACGTGTTCGCGGGCGCGGGTCTGGGCGGTTCGGTAGGCGATCGCGCTCGCTCAGAACCTGAAACAGCAGCTCGGCGCCACGACGGTCGAGCTCCATGTCTCCCAGCCTGACCGTGCCGGGACGACAGAGACTGCCTCTCACTCCTTTGTTCGGGGCAGCAGAGCGTCGGCACCACTAACACGCAGCAGGTCGGCCAGCCGGGCGCCGAGCTCCTCAGGAGATTCCCCCCGCCCGGCGGTGTCTGAGGCGCGGATCTGGTGGCGGCCGTCGAGGCTGGTGACGCTCCCGGTGAGACGCAGCCCCGCGGACATGTGCTCGGCGTGGGCGCCGATCGGCAGGGTGCAGCCGCCCTGCAAGGCGTGCATCATCGCGCGTTCCGCGCGGACCTCGACGTCGGTGACCGCGTCCCCGGCCTGCGACATCGCGGCAAGAAGGTCAACGTCGTCCCGGCGGACCTGGATCGCCAGCGCACCCTGGCCTGGATCGGGCAGGAACTCATCGGCGGGCAGCCGCTGGGTGGCGGCGTCGGCCAGGCCGAGACGGTCCAGCCCCGCTGCGGCCAGCATCACCGCGTCCAAGGTCCCGCCGTGAGCACGAGCGCGCGCCAGCCTCGGCGGAACGTTCCCGCGGATCGCGACGGTGCGCACGTCAGGGCGAAGCGCCCGCAGTTGCGCCACGCGACGCGCGGCACTGGTCCCCACCCGGGCCCCCAGCGGCAGCGTCTCCAGCGTCGCCCCACACAGCGCGTCGCGGACATCGCCGCGCGGCGGAGTGACCGCCAACGCCAGGTCCGGGTGCCCACCTGCCACAAGGTCCTTGGCCGAGTGCACCCGCGACGTCGACCCGGCCGTCCAGCAGTGCCTGCTCCAGCGCACCGGAGAACGCCCCGTCCTCCGCGATCTCCCCCAGCGGCCGGCGGCGATCCCGGTCGCCGGCCGTCATCACCGTCACCGTCCGCACCGGCCCGCGATACCCCAGCCGCGCGCGGAACTCGGCCACCATCGCACGCGCCAGGTGGCTCCCCCGCGAGCCGATCACCAGTTCCCGCATCTGCGGCCCTGCTGCCATGCCGCCGATCGTAGAGACCAGACGGCCACCTCAAAACCGAACGCGCCCGAAACCCCCCACGACCTAGTCGACGCACGATGGGAGACCAACCACGGTCGCTACGCATCCGACCGAAACCGCGCCGACCTTGACCAGCACGCGGGCCAGCGGCCACAGCAGGGAGGCCACATGTATCGGGCAGGCAGCAGCACGCCGGGGCGGCTGCGGCGCCCGCGGCTTGGCCGACCCGATCGACCGACCGCCCCCTGACGGGTGAGCACTCACACTGGCTGCCTGCTTCTGAGAACCGCGAGCACCGGGATGTGCTGCCCTGACAGGCATTCTGGAGCCATGGCAATCCGGCGACCACGGCGAGGCCCTTGCCGAGCTTCGCCGCGCGTTGGACACCGAGACGATGTTCATGCTCACCGTTCACTGCCTGGCACTGATGTCGGGAGCTTCTCCCGATTCCTTGTCCTCGGTGTGAGGGCAGCACTCCGAGGACGAGATGCCCGCAGTGCGCCACCCGCCGGAACCGCCCGACGGCCACGCGCAGCGCGCCGAGCAGCGGGTCGCCGCCGGCCACGACCTCGAATGACCGATCCTCCATCGGGGCGGCCCTCTCGCCGGGTTCCGCGAGCATGAACTCGGCGTCACTCTCGACCCTGCGCCACAGCTCCGCCACGGCTGGCCGTTCCGTGGCGCCCGCGACCCTGTAGATGACGTCGGCCATGCGGCCCCCCATTGACGCTCGCTCGGACGGCTTGGCGCTGGCGGTTCTGCCTCGACCTCGGCAGATCCTCATCGTGTCAGGCCACCGGCAAGCCGCCCGCGTGTTTCGCAGGTCAGCCGAACCCAGGGGGTGTGGCTCTTCTTCAGCGGCCCCAGCAGGACCTATCCGCCCAGATGAGATCGTCCCTGAGAACGAGCCGCACCCGAACCGGACGGGCCTGGCTCGTCGATGGGACCTGTCCACCTGGTGCAGCCGGCCGCTGGAGAAGAACTGCACCCATCGGCGGCCCCTCAGAGCGGTTCAGCCGAGGCGATGTGCGGCGGCGGCGCGAACCTCGGACGTCTCCATGGGGTCGTCTCGCAGGTAGCGCAGGCGTGCGCGGGTGGTGTCGGTGAGCTGGACGTGCGTGGCGGCCAGTTCCCGGACGTCGGCCTCGCAGTCCCACAGCCCCTCGAGCAACTGCCAGGGAGGCTCTCCCGCAGGTGCGAACACCATGAGCGCCTTGAGGACGGCCGCGCGTTCGTAGGTGTGGGGGGAGAACCACAGTCGCATCAGCCGCGGCACGATCTGTGCCGCCCGGTCGCCTCCGATGCGGGTCAGCCCCGCGACCAGGGCGCGGTAGCACCAGCCGAGGCCCCCATCGCGTGTACGCACCCGGCCCACCGCCTCCAGCAGGGCCGGGACATCATGCTCGTCGCCCGTCGTGGCCAAAACCCAGACGGAAAGCCAGTACTGGGGATGATCTGGTGTCGCTGCCCACCGGCGGGCCTGCGCCAGTTCAGGATCTGCGGCCGGCTCAGACAGCGGCCGAGCAGAGGCGTTTCGAGCGTCCACGATCGCTGCTGCGATGCGCTCGTCTTGTGCGGCCCACCGTGTCCACGGCAAGGATCTGCACAGGATCAGGCGGCGGTCGACAGTGGCGATGCGATCCCGCAAACGCGGATACAGATCTTCCCAGAGTTCGGCGTCCCAACTGGAACCCACCACGTGCAGGGCCTGGAGCCAGTGCGGGCCTTGGATGATGTGGCGGCGCACACCCTCGATCGCCTGGCGGTGTCCGGCGAGGCCGAGGGCCTCCAGTACCTCCAGAGTCAGGGCCGCGCCGTTCTCGTCGTCCTCGGGCGGTGTCTGGTCCAGCACCGCCAGGAGACGGTCGATCGGGATCTCCAGGTCGCAGACCAGGCGAGCCAGATAGACGGCACGCTCATCGACATCCCACGACCAGCGGTGGTCGCGCCGCAGGCAGGACAACACCGCTTCGGCGGCGGCGGCAGGGTCGTCCATCGCTTGGATCACACCGCGGCCCATTCCGCGTTGAAGGGCGCCCAGCAGGGTGCTGGGATGGGCGTAGAAGTTCTCTTCGTCATCCATCGCCAGGCAGCCTGCCCGGCCGCCTTCCCAAGCGCGAACCATTTTGGACGAGGCTGGTTCTCAGGGCCTGTTCGCCAGTTTGATCATCCTTCGTGAGGAAGGGCGAGCAGCCGCCGTGGATCGTGCGGGACAGTCTGATAGGAGCGGATCGAGCCGCTATCCGCGACGGTATCCACCGAAGCGTTGATGACCCTTTGCCGCAGCCATCATCTGCTGGCGACGCCTCGTCCGCTTTCCGGAGCGCTCGGATTGGTGGAGCAGCGTATTCAGGTATGTGAGTTCTCCGGCGAGGGGTCGGCTTCGCTGACCTTGTGGTCGCCGGGGTCGTAGCGGTTAAGCGTCACCCGCGCCGTCGAATGCGTCCCGTGCGGCCTCGATGGCCGGCAGGTGCTCCTCCGCCCAGTCCAGCAACACGTCGACCGGGCCGCGGAGGGTCTTGCCCAGCGGCGTGATGGAGTACGTCACGGCGACCGGGCGAGTCGAGGTCACCTTGCGTTCGACGACGCCATTGCGTTCGAGCCGGCGGAGCGTCCCAGTGAGCGACTTCTGCGTGACCTCGGGGATGGCGCGCCGGAGCTCGTTGAAGCGGCAGGGCCGTTCGCACAGCTCGTTCAGGATGCTGAGTGACCACTTGTCGAGCACCTGGTCGAGGAGTTCTCGGTGCGCGGTGCTGATCCGCAGCTCGGCGGGGGTATCCATGGTGAGACCTGGTCTCGTTGAAGTGTCTTCTCGCTCCTAAGTATCTTGACGATACCTAAGAGAGAGGACATTCGTCATGACCGTTCAGCGCTTCACCCCCGCAGGGATGCTTCAGCCCGCCCCGTATCACCACGTGGCCGTGGCCGCCGGGACCCGGCATGTCCACGTCGCAGGTCAAGTCGCCCACCGGCCCGACGGTTCGCCCGTCCCGTCCGACCTGGCGGGGCAGGTCGCGCAGGCCCTGCGGAACACGGCCACTGGACTCGCCGGAGCCGGTGCGACCTTCGACGACGTGGTGCGGCTGACGTTCTACGTGACCCAGTGGAGCCCGGAAAAGATCGCGGAGTTCATGGCCGGTGTCGAATCCGTCGCCGACGAGACCGGCCTCGGCTCGCCGATGCCACCGGCGTCGCTCATCGGTGTCGAGGCACTGTTCGAGCCGGACGTTCTTGTCGAGGTCGAGGCCACCGCGGTCCTGGACTGAGCACCTGTGCATCAGCCGCTGGGCAACGCCCTCCTCGTCCGGCCGCGTGCCGCAGGCGGACCAGAACTTAGTTCTTGCGCCGCCGCGCCGCCAGCCAAGCCCGGGTCGTGCGGGCGCAATGGAGGCCGAGATGGGTCTCCTGCCAGATGGACTGGCCGGACCGCCGCCAGCGGGGGAGACCCCTCCGCGATCACGAAATGCCGTCGAGGATCGAGAGCAGCTGCTCCATCGTGTCGAGAGCGTGGTCGTGCTGCCTAGCCATGATCTCGCCCCCTTTCCGCGGTCAGGTCGGGCGGTCGGTCTGTCGTTGTTCGGCACTCCGTTGATAGACCTCGACGAGCGGGACGTGGCTGTTGCTTTGTCCGGGCTTGCTGACCAGCGGTGATGCACCTAACCAGGGCGCCGGTCACTGATCCGCCTGTGCCCGGGGCTTTCGGGCGCGGGCGACGGTGGCGCGCTGCGGGAGGCGTCCGGGTTGGCTGCCGTGCGCCAACTGGACGGCATCGATCGCGCCACGCGTGTCGGCGGTCGGCGGGGAAGGAGAGGTAGAGCGAGCCAGGTGAGGGGCCTCGTGGGTCGGCTGATCAGTGGGTGGTCTGCTCCGGGAGGTCGGAGTGAAGCCAGTTGGGCACCAGGTCGACCAAGAGCTCCTCGCCTGTGCGGGAGAGTTCGGCGTTCTTCCTGGCCTTGGAACGACGGATCCAGTACCGCAGGGTGGTCTTGGGGTCTTTGTGATTCGCGTAGATCATCACGTGGTGCAGGCCGGCCATGACGCGTTCCTCGCCGCCGGCCTGCTCCAGCGCGTCGAGCAGGTGGGTGATCCGGGAGGCGCGCCAGACGTGCGGGGTGAGGTGGTCGCCGCCCAGCACGCCTGCGGCGCGACCCAGCCGGGTGCTGATGCGGTCGGCGTCGTGCCGGTCCAGCCTCCGGCCGGCGTCGTCGAGCAGGAGCGGGCCCGTGGTGCGGTCGCCCAGGTAGGCGCGCAGCAGCCCGGCCAGCGTCGGCGGGATCTCCAGGTCGCGGACCTGGTGACCCTTGCGCCGCACCCGCAGGAAGCTGCGGTCGCCGGAGGTCCGAAGGTCCTCGATGTCGGCCGCGCAGATCTCACTGACCCGGCCCGCCACCACGTACAGCAGCGTGACCAGCGCAAGGTCCCGCAACTGCGCGCGGTCCGGGCCGTGATGCGGCCCAGGCGACGCGCCCGACCGGGCGGCGGCGAACACCGCGGCGACCTCGTCTTCCTCCAGGATCGGGGTCGCGGTGGAGGGGTCCTCCTCGTCGATGACCGGGCGGACGTCCTCGCTGACCGGGTTGGGCGGCGGCGGGTCCAGCACGCCGGCGGCGTAGGCGTGCAGGCTGGACAGCGTCTTGACGTAGCGGGCGATGCTGCGCGCGGTGAGAGGGCGGGCGGCGCGGCCGGTGACCCGGGCCCGCCACATCTGCAGGTGGGCGGTGCTCAGGCAGCCGACGAAGAAGCGGTCGTGGCCGAGTTCGCGGGCCAGTGGCGCCCAGATCGTCAGCAGGTCGTCGCAGTAGCCGCGCCGGGTGGCCACCGACGTCCGCCTGGCTGACGACAGCCACCCGACCACCACTGGCAGGGTGGCGGGTTCCAGCGCCTCGGCCAGCAGCTCCAGTCGCCGCCGGTAGACCCGCTGCTTGCGGGCGCGGCCGGACGGTTCGGTGAGATCGGCCCACCCCACGCACCGCTCCCCCAGGTCGGCGTCCAGCGCGGTGAGCGCATCGTGCAGCAGCGGCGGCACTGCGGCCGCCGGCACCGACCGGCCCGCTGCGACCAGTCTGGCGTCAGTCATTGCGGACCCCGGTGAGCGTTTTACTCACGGCGGCGAGCGGGCTCGGAGACATCGGCGGGGCTTCCCCTTGGGCTGGCGGCGCGGTCGGCGGGACGAAGCCCCGCGCGTTGATCACTCTAGCAGGAGCGCTTAACGCCAGTTAAGCGCTCCTGCAATCTAATCGAAGGAAACGTTTCATGAAACGATTGCTTGATGCGTATACCTGCTAGGGTCGGGCCATGGTCGACCAGCACTCTGAGAAGTGGGACGGGACGGCGACCGTCGACTCCGATGCAGCCGGCGCCCCGCCCGCCGAGGGCACCGCACCCGCACCAGGCGCCGAGGACACCGTCGTGGTCGGGAAGTCCGCCGGAGGCGCGGGCGCCACCCGCGACACCGACACCGGCGTGGGCGGCGAGGCAGATGCGGAAGCAGGCCCCGGCGCGGACCCGGACGCGCCCTACGGCAGGTGCGCGCACTGCGGCGATCCGCTGCCGGCGCCGCTGCGTCGCGGAGGCCGCCGGCTGGAGTACTGTCCCGGCCCCGACAAGAAGTGCCGCATGGCGCACAACAACACCCGCCGCAGCAAGAACCGGAGCGGGGTAGCCGCGGTGCTGCGCTCGCACGATCAGGTCGCGGCCCAGGCTGCGCCCGCCCTCACCGAGGTCGCCCGGCTGCTGACCGAGCACGCCGCCCGCCACCAACAGCTGCTGGACGAACTCGGCGGGCGGGAGGCGCTGGAAGCCCAGATCGACGGGCTCGCCGAACGCAACGCCGACGTGGAGGCCGACGCCCGCCGTCGCATCCGCGAGGCCGTCCAGGACGCCGACCGACGTGTCGCCGAGACCGAGGCACAGGCCAAACGTGAGGTGGCCGCAGCCGAGCAGCGCACGCAGCTCGCGGTGGCCCGCGCCGACGACGCCGACGCGCGGGCCGCCGCGACCCAGCAACTGGCCGACCGGCGGGTCGCCGAACACGACCGGGCCCGCGGCCGCGCCGAGGAGCAGGCCGCGGCCGCCGCCCGCGTAGCCGAACAGGCCCAGCACGCTCAGGCCGACGCTGAACAGGCACTCCGGGACGCCGCCGAGCGGCTGCGGGCCGTCGAGGAGCAGGCCGCCCGGCTCACTGCGGAGCTGCAAACCGCCAGCGACGAGCGCGACACCTGCAAGCGCCGCGCCGAAGAAGCCGAGCAGCGCGCCACGACCGCCGCCGAGACCCTGCAGCACACCGAGACCGCGCTGGCCGACGCCCACCGCCGCCTTTCCGAGGCCGAAACCGCGCGCGACGCCGCGCTCACCCAGGCCAGCCAGGCGTCCACCCATGCCCAGGAGTCCCAAGCCCGCGCCGACCAGGCAGAGCAGCGCGCCGACCGGGCGATCACGCGTGCCGAGGAGGCCACCACGCGAGCCGACCGGGCGAGCGAGCGCGCCGACCGCCTGGCCGTCGACGCCGATCGGCTGCGAGCGGCACTGCACCTCCCCTCGGTCAGCGATGTCGAGGGCGTTCCGGGCCTTCGCGCCGACGGGGTCACCGTGACCGCCGCCGAGGGGTCGCTGCACCTGGCGGGCGTGGACGAGCGGCTGAGCTTCGAGGAAGCCACTGACCTCGCCCGCGCCATGCTGGCCGTTGCCGCGCATGCCTCCGATTCCGGACTTCGGGAGGGCTCCGGTGGGCCATGACCCGCTCCCCCACCGCCACTCCCCCGCCCTCGGCGGGGCAGATCCGTCCCCGCCGAGTCCGTGGTGTGCCGACCTGCCCTGTCCTGATCGCGACCTTCCGCGCCACCCGCGCACTTGAGCAGGGCGTTCTCCAGCCGCTGCGCCCGCGGGACGATCAACTCCGCCGCGTCGCGGTCGCAAGGAGCGTTCCGGGACCAGCGATCGGATCGCCTGCGTCGACTCGGATTGTTCGGCGGGCGGGCTTGATCTGCTGGTCCGGATGGTCACCGACCGAGCCATTGCGGCGGGCGTGACCGATCTGTGCCCCGCTGGGCGGCCCTGCGGGCGCAACCACATCCCGGTTCCGGCCTGGCTAGCAGTCGGCGAGATGCCCGCTGGTGGAGCGTCCCGCACACTGCGGGACGCTCCACCAGCAGCTAGCCCTCGGCAATCGCAGCGCGACGCAGCGTTCGCCGCAGGGACTCGCGCTCAGGTTGAGGGTATGAACTCGGGCAGAGTGAGGGCCGAGTGGGCTGCTCGTCCGCCCGTGGCGGGCATGGCTTCGAGCTTGCGCAGCCTTTCGTTTCGCTGTTCCAGGGCTTGGGCGGTGGTCGGGAACAGTGCGGCACCGCCCTCGCCGACCAGCCCCTGGTTCAGTGTCACGAACTCATGGGTGTCGCGTTCGTAGGCGGCGAAGCCCGCGGTGTGGTCCCGACCGGCCAGGGAACCGGCGAGCATGTACGCGCCGACGAGCGCGAGGCTGGTGCCCTGCCCCGTGAGGAACGAGGGCGCGTACGCGGCGTCTCCCACCAGCGCGACCCTGCCGCTGGACCAGTGGGGCATCCGGATCTGGCCGACTCCGTCGAAGAACAGGTCGGACGTGTCGCGCATGGCGTCCAGCATGCTCGGGACCTCCCATCCCGCGTCGGCGAAGACGGCGGCGACCATCTCCCGTTGGGCTTCCGGGTTCCTCCATGCGTCGGACGGTGGCCTTTGCCGAGCGAAGTTCAGGAACGCGTGCACTTCGTCGTCGTCGCCCACGGCGTAGAGTGCCGCAGCCCTGCCCGGCGTATTCCACATGACGGTCTCGTGGGAAAGTCCGAAGGTGTTGCGCATGGTGAACACGGCGAAGCAGTAGCCGAGGTATCGGTGGAACCGTTCTTCGGGGCCGAACAGCATCTCCCGGGTACGGGAGTGCGCGCCGTCCGCACCGAACACCATGTCGAATGTACGCGTGCCGCCCCCGTGGAAACTGACGTCCACTCCGTGGCCAGACTGGTCGAGGGTGGCGATGGAATCGTCGAACAGAATCTCCACGTCGTCACTGACCGCCGCGTACAGAGTGTCGGTCAGATCGCCGCGCCGCACCTCCAGGTCTCGTTCCGCGACGCCGCCGGTGACGGCGTGGGGGTCGACCGAGGCCACCTCTCCGCCGTCCTCGTCGAGGAAGGTCAGCCGCCGCAGGTCGACGTGCGCGTCCCGCAGCTGCGGCAGGATGCCCATCCGCCGAACGACCTCAAGTGCGGTGCCGCGCACGTCGATGGGATAACCACCGCTGCGAAGCGTGCCCGCCTTCTCCACCACCGTGACAGCGAGTCCGTGACGGTTCAGCCAGAATGCGAGGGTGAGGCCTGCGATCCCGGCTCCCGATATCAGGACCTCGCGCTTCGGCGCGGTACGAGCGGCCGTCATCACGTCAGTTCGGGTCATTTGTTAGCTCCTTTGCTCATGGTGCGGACGGCGAGCAGGGACAGTGCTGTGACGGCGCCGGCGATGACGAAACCGGTGACGAAGGCCGATTCGGCTGGGACGTCCGACCCGGACGGGGTGCCGGCGGTGAGGAGGGCGCCGCTGACCTGGGCGCCCGCGGCGAAGCCGATCACCCGCGTCACCAGGACCAGGCTGGTGGCGGTTCCGGTGTCGCCGTGCTCGACGGAGGTGGCCGTCCGGACGACCATCGCCGTGACGCAGACGCCGCTGGCCAGGGCGATCAGCGCCTTGCCCGCGGCGAGGTGCCAGACCTCGGTGTGCAGGATCGCCAGGCCGGCCAGCGTGGCCGCCATGACGCCGATTCCGGCGGTGACCACCGCGCCCGCGCCGAAGCGCCGCACCGCGGCTCCGCCGAGCGGCCCGCTGATCGCCGCCGTGACGGCGCCGGGCAGCAGGTAACGCCCGATGTCGGTGGAGCCGGCGCCGAAGCCGTAGCCGTCGCCGGACACCGCGAACAGTTGCGGAACGAGGTACATCGACACCGCGGTGCCGACGCAGACCGCGAACGTGATCAGATAGGAACTCCAGATCGCGGGCTTCGCGAGCAGGCGCAGATCGACCATCGGCGAGGCCGCACGACGCTCGACGGCCGTCCATCCGGCCACGAAGGCGGCCAGGACGAGGACGAGCCCGCCGAGGGCGAGGGGCCGCGAGCCGAGATCGGGCGCCAGCGCAAGCCCGAGCATGAGCGTCAGCAGGACGCCGCTCAGCAGGACCAGGCCGGGCCAGTCGATACGGCCGCCCGAACGGGCCGGCGGATCGTCCGGCATCAGCAGGTGGACGAACAGGGTCGCCACGACGATCGCGAGCGTCGGGACCGCGAACATCCAGTGCCGCGACAGGCCTTCCGCGATGGGCCCGGCGATCAGTGTGCCGAGCATGCCGCCGCCCACGAACATCCCGCTGACCACCCCGATGGCCACCTGCGACTCGCCCACCGGGAGGTGCTTGCGCACGAGGATGAACGAGAGCGGCATCGCGCCGACCATCGCGCCCTGCAGTACCTGCCCCAGCAGCAGCACCGGCAGGTTCGGCGCCACCGAGGACACCAGGCCGCCGGCCGCGACCACCGCCATCAGCCGGATCATGACGCGCTTCCCGCCATGCCGGTCACCGAGACCGCCCGCGACGGGCGCGACGAGGGCACCGGTGATGAGCATCGCGATGCTGAGCAGGGCCCCCTGAGCAGGGCTCATCGACAGTTCGCGCTGAAGCAGCGGGAGCGTCGGCGCCACCACCGATTCCAGGGTCCCGGTGGCGGCCGCCAGCAGGCCGAGGGCCCAGACGGCGCCCTTCCGGATGCGGGGCGGGGACACGGGAGGAGCCAGAGTTGCGGGCATGGATGTCCATACCTCCTTCGTTTTCGGGAGAAGTGGTGCGGGGCGGATGCGGTTCCAGCCCTCGGGCGTGCGCCAGACCGACGGCGGCTACAGCGAAAGATGCGCGGTCCAAGGGGCACGCGCGGGGACGCCGGTCGTGCCGTGCGTCATCGGGATCAGCGTGGCCGCGGAGCCACGCCCACCGCGGTCGCCGGCGGGCGCCTCGGCCAGTGCAGGAGGGGGTTGCCGGATCCGGAAAGGTCCGTGACCGCGATGAACCGTTTGCCGCTGCGTTGCCTCATCCATCCGCCCTTCGTCTCTCGTACCGACCGGGTGGAGTCTGCGAGGACGGTCGCGCGCCGGGCGTCATACCCGGGAGCCGATGTGGAGGTGCTACGGCGGTGGGGGGTGGTGGAGAGGGCGGCCTATTCGCCCGGGGTCACCAGCCCCGATTCGTACGCGAAGACCACCGCCTGGGCGCGGTCGCGCAGGTCGAGCTTGGTGAGGACGCGGCTCACGTGCGTCTTCACCGTCTGCTCGGCCAGCACCAGCATCTCCGCGATCTCCGAGTTGGACATGCCGCGGGCCACCAGGGTGAGGACCTCGGTCTCGCGTTCCGTCAGGGCCTTGAGCCGCAGGGCGGGCTTGCCCAGGGCGGGGGGACGCTGCCGGGCGAAGTCCGCGATGAGGCGGCGCGTCACGGAGGGCGCGAGCAGCGCGTCGCCCGAGGCGACGACGCGCACCGCCGCGATGAGGTCGGCCGGTGGCGCGTCCTTCAGCAGGAAACCGCTCGCGCCCGCCCGCAGCGCCTCGTAGACGTAGTCGTCGACGTCGAACGTGGTGAGCATCAGGACGCGTGGCCGGTGCGTCACGCCGGGCGGTGGCGCGAGGAGGCGGCGCGCGCCCTCCAGGCCGTCCATCTCGGGCATGCGGACGTCCATCAGCACGACGTCGGGATGGGTGCGCCGGCTCAGCTCGACGCCCTGCGCACCGTCGGCGGCCTCGCCCACCACCTCGATGTCGTTCTGGGCGGCGAGCAGTGCGGCGAACCCGGCCCGCACCATGGCCTGGTCGTCGACGATGATGACGCGCGTCGTCACGTGAGGTCCCTTTCCGTCAGGGGGAGCCGGGCGGCCACGCGGAAGCCGCCGTCCGGCAGCGGCCCCGCTTCGAGGGTGCCGCCGCTGAGCCGCACCCGTTCCCGCATGCCGACGAGGCCGTGCCCCGTGCCGCGGTCCTCCAGCGGCGCGGCGGGCGGCTCGGGCGGAGGGCCGTTGACGACGAGGACGACGAGCCGGCCCTCGTCCTGCGCCACTGACACGCGCGTCGGCGCGCCCGGCGCGTGCCGCACGACGTTCGCGAGGGCCTCCTGGACGATGCGGTACGCGGTGAGCCCCACCGCGTCGGGCACCTCGGCGTCGCAGGAGGCGAACTCCACCGGTATGCCCGCCCTGACCGTCGCCTTCACCATCTGCCCGATCCGCTCGAGGCCCGGCTGGGGCGCGAGCTCGCCGTGCGTCTCCTCGTCGCGCAGCACGCCGAGGAGGCGGCGCATCTCGCCGAGCGACTCGCGGGCGGTCGCCGCGATGGAGGTGAACTCCTCCTGCGCGTCCGGCGGCAGCCCGTCGAGGCGGTACACCGAGGTGTCCGCCTGCACCGTGATGACGGACATGTGGTGCGCCACCACGTCGTGCAGCTCGCGCGCGATGCGGGCGCGCTCCTCCAGCAGCGTTCGCCGGTCACGCTCGGCCTCGCTGATCGTCTGCTGCTCGGCCAGCCTGCGCTGCGCCTCGTGCCACGCGCGGAGCGCGCCGCCGAGCACGAGCGCGACGCCGCCGAGGATCGGGAGCAGCGTCTCCCTGGCGCTCGTGCCGTGCGGCGCGACGAACCCCAGGCCGACGCTCGCGCCCGCCGTCGCCAGCCACACCGCCAGCAGCGTCCGGCGCGACTCGCGCAGGCCGAGCGCGAGGCAGAGGCCGACGTACCCGACGATCTCCATGGGCGGGAACGGCCAGAGGAGCCGCTCTTCGAAGTCGACGGTGAGCAGCGCGAGCGCACCGGCCACGTCCGCCGCGAAGATCACGTACCAGGCCCGCAGCGGGCGGACGACGGCGAGCAGCAGCGGCGCCGCCTGCGCCATGGCCAGCGCGCCCGCGATGCCGCCGTTCAGACCGTAGTCGACGCTGAGCACCGTGAGCGTGGTGGGCAGCAGGGCCGCGCACAGCACGAACGCCACCCCCCACGGAAGCAGCCGCACCGACCGACGCGACGCCCCGGCGAGCAGCGCACGCGGGGGTTCCTCGGGCGTCATGAGCGCCACCCTATTGCCGGCCGCGCGTGCCCGGAGGGCGCTGCCTCGCGGTGGCCGATTCGGCCGGTGGTGGAGCGGTTCTGCAATGGGCGCATCCGTCCTTCTCCCTCAGTCACGTCCTAGCTGGCCGGGCAGGGTAGGAAGACGGTCGGGACGTAGGCGTCACGCCGGGGAGCCGAGTCGAAGTGATACCCCGGTAGCCGATGTCGTCCGCGAGGAGGAGACCACCTCGATCCGAATCCTCAGGCGTCTTGTACTGCCGGGCCTGGGAGATTTACGCATCTATCGGCGGTGCGCGGCTGATCCCGCTGTCGCTGTTGGCTGGACGGGTTCGCTGGTCGGCTTCTGGCCGCGCAGCAGGAACCAGGCCATGCCGGCGGCGAGAAGCAGCAGGCCGGCGCCGACTCCGGCGGCGAGAGCCACTCCGTCGACGAAGGACTCGCGTGCCGCCCGCAGCAACGCCGCTGCCGCGTCGGCGGGCATGTGCGCGGCGGCCACGACGGCTCCGGCCAGTGATTCGCGTGCCGCCTCCGGTGTGGCGGCCGGTCCGGGGAAGTCCCGGTAGATGTTGGTGACGATCGAGCCCAGCAGGGCGATGCCCAGGGCGGTGCCCAGTTCGTATGCCGTCTCCGAGACCGCGGATGCGGCGCCGGCCTGCTCCTTGGGGACGGCGGTGAGGATGATGTCCGAGGTGATCGTGAACGACAGCCCGGCGCCGAAGCCGACCAGCAGCAACAGGGTGCCCAGCAGGGGGTAGCCGGTCGACTGGGTGATCGTGGTGAGTGCGGCCAGGGCCAGGCCGATGACGGCCAGGCCGCCGGAGACGACCGTGCGCGCCGAGAAGCGTCGCGCCGCGGCGCCGGCGATCAGGCCGGCCACCACCGCGCCGGCGGCGGCCGGCAGCTCGGCGAGGCCCGCACGGAAGGGAGACCGGTCCTGGACGAGCTGCAGGTACTGGGAGAGGAAGAACAGCAGTCCGGAAAGCCCGAGGATGGTCAGCAGGTTCGCCAGGACGGCGGCGCTGAAGCCGCGGTTGCGGAACAGCCGGACGTCCACCAGCGGGACGGGCAGCCTCCGCTGACGCCGGACGAACGCGTGGAGAGCCGCCGCACCGAGCAGGCCCGCCGCGAGGGCGGGCCAGGTGAACCCGCCGGCGGCGGCCTCCTTGACCGCGTACACGACGCCGACCATGCCGATCAGCGACAGGACGACGCTCGGCAGGTCCCACGGCCCCGGGGAGGGGTTGCGCGACTCCGGCAGCATCTTGATCCCGACGACGACCAGCAGCGCCATCACGGGCATGTTGATCAGGAACACCGAGCCCCACCAGAAGTGCTCCAGCAGCAGGCCGCCGACGATCGGGCCGACCGCCATCCCCGCCGAGGCGGCGGCGCTCCAGATGCCGATGGCGAGGGTGCGCTCACGGGGGTCCTCGAAGACGTTGCGGATCAGCGCGAGGGTGGAGGGCATCAGCGTGGCGCCGGCGACGCCGAGCAGCGCCCGGGCGACGATCATCATCTCGGGGGTCTGCGCGTAGGCGTTCAGCACCGAGACCAGCCCGAACGCGGTCGCTCCGGCCAGCAGCAGGCGCTTGCGGCCGGCACGGTCGCCCAGACTGCCCATGGAGACGAGCAGGCCGGCGATCACGAACGAGTAGGCGTCGCCGATCCACAGCAGCTGGGTGCCCGAAGGCTGCAGGTCCTCACTGAGGTAGGGCGTGGCCAGGCCGAGAACGGTGGCGTCCACCGCGACGAGCAGCACGGCGAGGACGAGGACGCCGAGGGCGATCCAGCGGCCCGGAGCCCGCTGTGCGATGCCCCGCTCAGCCTGCCGCGGGACAGAGGTCATGATCCGTCTCGCCGCATCGCGCCTCCGAGCAGCAACTCGACGATCATGTGGGCGATGTCGTTGCGGGCCACCCGGCCTTCGATGACGGCCCAGCCGCCGGCGGCCAACAGGCCGTAGAGGGCCTCGGCGAGCCATGCCGCACTGAGGTCGATGCGGAACACGCCGCTTTCCTGGCCCCGGCGGAACAGATCGGTGAGCCGCTCGTCGATGAGCGACCAGCCCTCGTTCTGATCCTCACCCTCGAAGAGCTGGTTCTCGGAGTAGAGGAAGGCAAGGAGACCCGCACACGGTTCGATCGCGCGAACCAGGCGGCGCACCGCCTCCTCGGACGTGCCCTCCTCCAGGCGGGCCGCGTCCAGAGCCGCCTTGACTTCGGCGATGCCGAAGTCCTCCAAGGCGCGTATCAGGGCATCGCGTCCGGGGAAGTGCCGGTTCAGCGTCGCCCTGCTGATCCCCGCGGCCCGGGCGACCTCTTCGGTCGTCGCCGTGGACTTGCGCGCCAGCAGATCGGCGGCGGCACGCAGCACCTGATCACGATCAAAGCCCATGAGTCGACCGTACCTCATATGAGACAAAGCTGTCTCATCTAGGGCGCAGGCGGCTCACTCCGATCCGGGTCGCGGTACCGCGTCGGCCGCCGCAGGCACTGCGGGTCACCGCCGAGGCGCTGAGCGTTGGGCGAGTTCGCGGTAGTCGCGGAGGGTGATGTTCTCCGCGGCCTTACGGGCGATCTTGGCGGCCATGTTCTTTCCCGGCAGGTACGGCATGACCTTGTAGTACCGGTTGAGGAGCGTGGCCAGGGCGCGGTTCCCGGGGACCATGAGCTTGGCGACGCCGTCGCCCATCTTCTGGCAGCCCACCGCGTACTCGCGCATCTCCTCCTCGTACCGCGCGAACGCGACCCGGTGGTCGCCGTCCGCTGCGGCCAGTTCGCCCGCCAGCACGTACGCGCCGACCAGGGCGAGCCCCGACCCCATGCCGGACAGGGAGGACGGGCAGTAGGCGGCGTCGCCGACCAGCGCCACCCGGCCGCGCGACCAGGTGTCCATGTGGACCTGGCCGACCGAGTCGAAGTAGAAGTCGGGCGCGTACCGCATGTCGTGCAGCAACCGGTCGCTCTGCCAGCCGTTGCCGGTGAAGGTCTCGGTGAGGACGGCCTGCTGGCCCGCCACGTCGCGGCGGTCCAGGTCCAGTTGCGGCGAGGCGAAGTAGAAGACCGCCTTCGCCTCGGCGTTGTGGCGGGCGCTGTACATCGCGACGAGTTTGCCCGCGGTGCGGTAGGCGTGGCCGGTGTGGTCGAGGCCGAGATGGTTGGCCGTGGTGAAAATCGCGCAGTTGACGCCGAGGTGCTTCACGAACCGCTCCTCCGGCCCGAACGTCAGACGGCGGGTGTTGGAGTGCAGCCCATCCGCGCCGACCACCAGGTCGAACCGGCGCGGCGCGCCCCGCTCGAAGGTCACGGTCACACCGTGGGCGTCCTCGGTGAGCGAGGTGATGGAGTCGCCGAAGACGTAGTCGGTGTGCTGCCTGGTCACGTCGTACAGGATCCTGGCCAGATCGCCCCGGAGGATCTCGACGTCCCCGGCGAACAGGTCGGCGGGCAGCTTGGCCTGCTGCTTGCCCGCGCTGTTGACGTACGACATGGAGCCCACGCCGGTACGGGCGCGTTCGATGTCGGCCAGGACGCCCATGCGGCGTAGGACCGTCAGGTGGGCCTCGCCGCGGAAGTCCACGGCGTAGCCGCCGTCGCGGAGGGCGGGGGCGCGTTCCAGGACGGTGGCCTGGAACCCGTGCCGGTGAAGCCAGTAGGCGAGCGCGGGGCCGGCGACGGAGGCGCCGGAGATCAGTACCTTGAGGTCCGTCATGCCTCGGAGCTTCTCGGGGGACGCTCACCGCGAGCTCACCGTGCGCTCACCGCGCTCAGCGCGGTGTCGACGACCTCCTCGGAGAGCCCCAGAATCCGCAGCACTTCCCGTGCGGGCGTCCCCATCCCGTCCGCCGCCGCGGCGGCCTCCCGGTAACGCTCGCGCGCCTCGGCGTCGTGGCCGCGGGCGTCGGCGACGCGCCCCAGTCCGATGAGCGTCCGCAGGCGCGGCCCCAGGCTCTTGATCCAGTGCGGGTCGATCCGGTCCAGCGCTTCCCCGTACAGCCGTTCCGCCTCGCCCAGGTCGCCCTCTTCCAGGGCGATGTCGCCGAGGCCGCGCAGGGCCGCCGCCAGGTAGGTGGAGCTGCCGGCGCGGCGGGCGAGCACGGCGGCCTGCGCGTAGTCGGCCCGGGCCGCCGCCGGATCGCCGGCGGCGCGGTAGTCGCCCCGGTTGACCAGCAGGTCGGCGCTGTCCTCCAGGGCGCCGAGCCGTTCGGTGAGCGCGAGGGCCTCGTCGGTCAACGCGACCGCCCGCCCGCGGTCGCCGCGCGCGGAGGCCGTCCCGGCGAGCGTGTCCAGGGCAAGGGCGATTCCCCACCGGTCACCGAGGGAGCGGAAGCCCCGCAGGGCCTCGCGGAAGGCGGCCTCGGCCGCCGCGGAGTCCCCCTCGCCGAGATGCCCGAACCCTGACACGTAATGCGCGACGGCCTGAGCCCACGGCTCGGCGCAGTCGCGCTGGGACGAGACGAGCGCGAAAGCGCCCTCCGGGTCGGGTCCGATCGCGTTGCGCATCATCCACAGCAGCAGGACGACGGGGTAGCGGCCCGGCCGGTCGCCGGGCCACGCGGCCGCCAGCGCCTTCGCGGCCACCGGCCGATGGCGTTGCCATATCCGCTGCCCCGCGTCGCCCGACGCCGACGCCGACGCGGCGAGCAGCGCGCACGCCGCGTACTCCTCGCCGAGCCCGTCGGGGATCGCCTCGCCGACCGCCGCGAGGAGCACGGTCGCCTGCGGCGCGGCCGACGCGGACGCGCCCCGGATCCACAGGTAGTTGAACGCCGAGGCGAGCAGTTCGAAGGCCGTCCGCACTTCCGGCTCCTCGACCGCCCAGTGCAGCGCCGCCACGAGGTCGCCGTGCTCGGCTGCTACGACCGGCAGCCACTCCAGTTGCTCGGCCCGCCGCAGATGCGGGTCGGCCGTCCGGACCAGTTCCAGGACGCGCTTGGCGTGGGCGCGCCGCAGGGACGTGCGTTCCCCCGCGGCATCGAGCTGTTCGGCACCATAGGCGCGGATCGTCTCCAGCATCCGGTAGCGGCCGTTGGCGAACTCCAGCAGCGACTTGTCGACCAGTGACTCCAGCGTCTCGCCGTCGGTGCCGCACACGCGCAGCGCGGACTCGGCCGTCGCGCCCCCGGCGAAGACCGTGAACCGCCGCGCCGCCCGCTGTTCGGGCTCGGAGAGCAGGTCCCAGCTCCACGCGACCACCGAGCGCAGCGTGCGGTGCCGCTCGTCGGCCGTGCGGTTGCCGCGGGCGGCGACGCCGAGCAGATCGTCCAGCCGTCCGGCGAGGTCGTCGATGTCCAGGGTGCGCGACCGCGCCGCCGCGAGCTCGATGGCCAGCGGCAGGTCGTCGAGCGCCGCGCAGATCCGCCGGAGGAGTCCGGGGTCGGCGGTGAAGCCCCGCCGCACGGCGCCGGCCCGCTCGGTGAACAGCCGGACGGCCGCGTCCGCGTCGAGCGGCCGCACCTGGAAGAGGTGCTCGCCGATGATGCCGAGCGGCTCCCGGCTCGTCGCCAGCACGCGCAGCCGCGGGCAGGTCGCCAGCAGCCGTGCCGCCAGCGTCGCGACGTCGTCGATGACGTGCTCGCAGTTGTCCAGGACGAGGAGCAGCACCTGGTCCGCCAGCGCCGCGATCAGACGGTCGACCGGCGTCCGAGCACCGCCGTCCATCTGGAGACCGTTCTCGCGCAGGCCGAGCGCGCCCAGCAGGGCTTGCGGCAGCCCGGCTCCGTCGCGCAGCGGCGCCAGTTCCACGAAGCAGACCCCGGCCGCCGCCTCGGCGTCCGCGACCTCGACCGACAGCCGGGTCTTGCCGACGCCGCCGGGCCCGGTCAGGGTGACCAGCCGGGCCACGCGCAGCAGCCCGGCGACTTCGTCCACCTCGCCGGCGCGGCCCACGAAGTTCGTCAGCTGGGCGGGCGGCGCGGCGGGCGCGGGCGCCGGATCGGCGCTGAGCAGCTCCCGGTGCAACGCGGTCAGCTCGGCCGACGGGTCGGCGCCCAGCTCGTCGGCCAGATGGCGGCGGGTCTCCTCGAACACCACCAGCGCCTCGGCCTGCCCGCCCCCGGCGAAGAGCGCCCGCATCAGCAGCCCGGCGAGCCGTTCCCGGAGCGGGTGGCGGCCGGCCAGCTCGCGCAGCTCGGGCACGGCCGCGCCGTGCTCGCCGAGCCGGAGCCCGGCCTCGATGCGGTCTTCGAGCGCCGTGAGGCGCCGCTCCTCCAGCCGTGCGGCGGCGGCCCGGGCCGTATCGCTCTCGGGCAGGTCGGCGAGTGCCGGTCCCCGCCACAGCTCCAGGGCCTCGCGCAGCAGAGCGGCCGCCCGTCCGGCGTCGCCGTCGGCCAGCGCCATCCGGCCCGCTCCGGCCAGCCGCTCGAACCGGGCGGCGTCGACGTCGTCCGGATCGGCCACGATCCGGTAGCCCGCTCCGGCCCGTTCGATCGCGGCTCCGGCGCCCAGAGCCGCACGGAGCCGGGAAACCTGGGACTGCAGCGAATGCGCCGACAGGGCCCCGGCGGGGTCGATCTCGTCGATCAGCCGGTCCGACGAGACGACCTCTCCGGGGCGCACCAGCAGCAGGGCCAGCAGCGCCCGCCGGGCCGGACCGCCCAGCGGGACCTCGCGGCCGTCGCCGTGCCACGCCCTGGTCTCGCCGAGGATCCCGAACCGCATGCCGGTGATTATCCACCGGCGTGGATCACGGAGCGATCGGGCCGAGGAACGTCCCGCCCGAGACGTCGACGGTCTGGCCGGTCACCCACCGGCCCTGCGGTCCCGCCAGGAATCCGACGACGTCCGCGACGTCCTCGGGCTCGCCCAGCCGTCCCAGCGCGGTGATCGACTCCAGCCCGGCGACCACCTCGGGGATGGAGGTGTAGCCCGCGGTCATGTCGGTGCGCACCGCGCCGGGCGCGACGGTGTTCACCGTGATGCCGCGGCGGCCGAGCTCGTTTGCCAGCGACGGCGCCATCGACTCCAGCGCCGCCTTGCTGATCGTGTAGCCGATCTGGGTGGAGACCGCGAACCGGCTGGCCGTCGAGCCCATGTTGATGATGCGGCTACCGTCGTTGAGCAGCGCCATCGCGCGCTGGATCACGAAGAACGGGGTGGTGACGTTGACCTCCAGCAGCCTGCCGAACTCCGCCTCGGTGACCTGCGAGATCGGGCTGGTCGAGCTGATGCCCGCGTTGTTGACCAGGACGTCCAGCCCGGCCCCTTCACGCCCGGCCCGTGCCAGCCCCGCGGACAGCTGCTCGAACAGGCGGTCCACCGCGCCGTCCTCGCCGAACCGGGCCCGGATCGCGAACGCACGGCCGCCCGCCTCCTCGATCCGCGCCACGGTCTCCTTGGCCGCCTCCTCGTTCCCGCCGTAGTGGACGGCGACCAGCGCGCCCTCGGCCGCCAGCCGCAGCGCGACCGCCCGGCCGATTCCCCGCGAGCCGCCCGTCACCAAAGCCGTCGTGCCGGTCAGAACGTTCATCGTCGCTCCCTGTTCGGTAGCCGGGTCCGCGGCGGATCCGGCGATGGACCAACGGTCGCGAAGGGGACTCACCGGATGCTCACCGCGAGCTCACCGGCGCGTGTCGACACCGGTCGGGGCCGTCTAAATCGCTTGCGAGCCGATGGCGCGCCCGGGGATGCTCTGCCGAACCGGCAGGGAAGGAAACCGCGAAGTGGCCGTCACCGCGTTAAGCAAGCCCTCGGGGTCCGAGCCGGAAGTCCGCACGGCGGCAGGCGTTCTGCGCGGCACGCGTGAGGCGGGCCTGGCGGTCTTCCGCGGTGTCCCGTTCGCCGAGCCGCCGGTCGGCGCCCTCCGGTTCGCCGCCCCGCGACCGGCGCGCGGCTGGGACGGTGTGCGCCCCGCTGTGGCGTTCGGACCGCCGCCCCCGCAGTCCGGTGTGCTCGGGACGGCCCAGGAGACCGCCGGCGACGACTGGCTGACGCTCAACGTCTGGACACCGGAACCGGATCCGGTGGCAGGGCTCCCGGTGATGGTCTGGGTCCCCGGCGGCGCTTACGTCATCGGCGACTCCGGCCTCCCGGAATACGACGCCGGGCACGTGGCCGGAAGCGGCACCGTGGTCGTGTCCCTCAACTACCGCCTCGGGGTCGAGGGTTTCGCGCAGATCGACGGAGCACCGGCCAACCGGGGGCTGCTCGACCAGGTCGCGGCCCTGCAGTGGGTGCGGGACAACATCCGGGTGTTCGGCGGCGACCCGGACCAGGTCACCGTGTTCGGGCAGTCGGCGGGCGGCGGATCGGTCGCCGCGCTGCTGGCCATGCCGCGCGCCGCCGGGCTCTTCCGCCGGGCTGTCGCGCAGAGCGTGCCGGGCACCTTCTTCTCCCCCGAACTGGCCGCCGACATCGCCGCGGCCTGCGCCGCCGGGCTCGGTCTGAGGCCCACGGTGTCCGACCTGGCGGCGGTGGCCCCGGCCCGGCTGCCCACCGCGGGCGACGCGGTCTCCGCCGAGATGGCCCGTCGGCGGGAGCGCTGGGGGCGGATCACGCACCGGCCGATCCCGTTCGCACCCGTCGTCGACGGCGACGTCCTGCCGTCCACCCCGTGGCAGGCACTGGCCGCCGGCGCCGCCCGGGACGTCGCGCTGCTCGTCGGGCACACCCGTGACGAGCACCGGTTGTTCAGCCTGATCGACGGCGTGCTGGGCCAGGTCACGCGGGAGCAGACCGAGACCGCCCTCCACCTGCTGGCCCCCGGCCCGGACGGCGCACGCCGGTACCGCGAGGCGTTCCCGGCCGCGTCCGACGAGGAGCTGTACGAACTGGTCAACGCGGACTGGCTGTTCCGCATGCCGAGCCTCCACCTCGCCGAGGCGCAGATCGCCGGCGGCGGCCAGGCCCATCTCTACGAACTGACCTGGCCCGCACCGGGAGCCGGCGGCGGCCTCGGCGCCTGCCACGGCCTGGACGTGCCGCTCGTCTTCGGCAACCTGACCAGCGGACGGCCCGCCCTGCTCATCGGCGATCCGCCCTCCCCGGCTGCGGAGGAGTTGTCCGCGCGGATCCGCGGAGCGTGGACGGACTTCGCCGCTCACGGCGACCCGGGCTGGCCCGCCTACGACGCCCGGCGCCGCCTCACCCGCCTCTTCGACACGCCGTCGACGATCAGCGCCTACCCCGAGGGGGCCTCGCGGCTCCTGTGGCGCGACCACGCCTTCCCTGCGCTCCCCCTGCTCACGCGGTAGCGGCGGCCGCGGCGCGAGACGGAGCAGCGCCGCAAGTGGGCCAAGATCCTGGAACGGAAGCGGACCTTATCCCCGTCCCGTACCCGCCGTAGCGTCGCGCTTGTGATCATTGCTGAGCTGCTGGGACGGTGGTCCGGTGGGGAGCGCCGCACGCCGCGCCGCACGGTCTGGCTGCTGGCCGTCGCCTACGGCCTCACCATCGCGAACCTGTACTACTGCCAGCCGCTGCTTCCGCAGATGGCGCGCTCGTACTCGGCCTCCTCCGTCGGGTACCTGCCCACCGTCGTGCAGGTCGGCTACGCGCTGGCGCTGGTGCTGGTGGTGCCGCTCGGCGACATCGTCCGCAGGCGCCCCCTGGTCTTCCTCCTGCTCCTGACCGAAGCGGCGGCGCTGGTGGCGACGGCGACGGCGCCCACCGCCGGCGCGCTCCTCGTCGCGGGGACGGTGATCGGGCTGGCGGGCGCGGGCGTAGTGAACGTCCTCGTGCCCTACGCGGCCACCGTCGCCGCCGACCACGAGCGCGGCCGGGCGGTCTCGACGATGCTCAGCGGCGGGCTGGTCGGCATCCTGCTCTCGCGCACGATCGCCGGGCTGACCGCCGAGTTCTTCGGCTGGCGCGTGCTCTACCTGGCGGCCGCGGCCGTCACGCTGCTGCTCGCCGCCGCGCTCGCGCGCGTCATGCCGCCGTCCGCCGCGGAGGTTCCGATCGGCTACGCCGCGCAACTGCGGGCGACCCTCCGCCTGGCGAGGAGCGAGCCGCTGCTGAGACGGCGGTCGCTGATCGGCGCCTGCGTCTTCGGAGCCTTCGGGGTCTTCTGGACGACCGTGGCGTTCGTGCTGGCGGGGCCGCCGTACCGGTACGGCGAAGCGGAGATCGGACTGTTCACGCTGGTCGGTGTGGCGGGCGCGTTCGCGGCGAAGGCCGCCGGCCGGGCCGCGGACCGGGGGTGGCAGCGCCCGTCCACCGGCGTGCTGCTCGTCCTGGGCGTGGCCTCGTTCGGTGCGTCGGCGGCCGGGGGCCACGGGCTCGCATGGCTCATCGCCGGGCTCCTGGTGCTGGACGTCGCGGTCCACGGCACCCATCTGCTGAACATGAGCGTGGTCTACGGCCTCGTGGACGGGGGGCGGTCGCGGGTCGCCTCGGTGTACATGACCTTCTACACCCTCGGGGGCGTGGCGGGTTCCGCCGCGGGCGCGGCCGCCTACCGGTCCGGTGGATGGGCCGCGGTCTCGGCGACGGGCGCGGCGTTCATGGCCGCAGGGCTCGCCGCCTGGGCGGGCGAAGCCCGCGGAGGTCCCCGGCCCGGCGGGGCCCCGGCGGCGCGGATGCCCGGATCGTTCAGGGGCGGGGGTCCGCGGGGCCGGCGAGACCGTGGAGGAGCAGGTCGGTCAGGGTGTCGATGATCTCGTCGTCGGTGACGTCCGGTGCGTTGTCTCCGGCGGCGAGGACGGAGTAGCCGAACATCGAGAGCATCGAGCCGATGGCGGCGGCCACCAGCGCCGGGTCTCCGGGGAGCGGGTGGCCCCGGTCGCGGAGCCATTCGAGGTGGTCGCGGAAGGTGCCGGTCTCGGCGGCCAGGGCGGTCCAGGCGCGTCCGGTCGCGGGACCGTCGGCCATGATCGACTGCAGCCGGGCGGCGATCACCGGAAGGTGCTCCCGGTAGGCGCGCCAGGCGATCGCCAGGTGCCAGCGCAGCTGGTCCCGGTCGGACAGGTCGTGGTCGCGGGGGTGCTCCGAGGCCGCGACCTCCGCGTCCGCCTGCTCCTCCAGGTCGGCCATGAGGGCCTGCAGGAGTTCCTCCTTGCCGGCGAAGTGGTCGTAGAACGAGCCGGTGGCGCGGCCGGCCGCGGCCGTGATGTCCGTGATCTTGGTGTTCAGGTAGCCGCGCTCCATGAACACCTGACGCGCGGCGTCCTTGAGTGCGGCCCGGGTCTCGGCCGCCTTCGCCTTCCGCACGCCGCTCACGAGGCTCCTCCGGTTCGCCGTTGACAGCAGACGCAGTATCCCAAATACTGAGCCGGAATTCGCCGAATACAGATTCGGTGAACTTGGATTCAGGAGGGGTCGTGCGAGTCATCGTGATCGGTGGCGGGGTCGCCGGAGCGGCCGGCGCCGTCGCGCTGCGGCGCATCGGAGCCGAGGTGACGGTGTACGAGGCGTATGCCGACCCGGCGGGTCGGGTCGGCTCGTTCCTGAGCTTGGCGGTCAACGGGCTGCGCGGTCTGGACGCCCTCGGCTGCCTGGAGGCCGTCCAGCGGGCGGGCTTCGCCGTGCCCCGCCAGCGCCTCTGGGCCGAGACGGGAAGGCGGCTGGGCGACACACCGCGCGGACGGCTGGCCGGCGACTCCCTCATGAGCGTCACCCTGATGCGCGGACGGCTCGTGGAGGCGATGCGCGCGGAGGCCGTCCGGGCCGGAGCCCGGGTCGTGACCGGGGAACGCCTGGTGGGCGCGGCCACCGGGGGCGCGGCGGTCCGCGCGGAGTTCGCCGGCGGTCTCCGCGCCGAGGCCGACCTGCTGGTGGGAGCGGACGGGATCTGGTCGGCGACCCGGCGGATCCTCGACCCCGAGGCCCCGGAGCCCCGGTACGCGGGGCTCTACACGGCGTCCGGGGTCGCTCGCGGCGTCGACGTGGAACCCGGCGCGTTCAACATGGTCTTCGGCCGCAACGGCGCGTTCGTCTACCTCGCCGCGCCGGACGGCGCGGTCTGGTGGGCGGCGCAGGTCGCCTCCCCCCGGCGGCCCGACCCGGCCTCGATCGACCTGGACCTGGTCAAAGAGCTCTACCGGCGCGAGCAGATGCCCGCCGAGGTGCTCGCCGGGGTCACCGAATGGCACCGGCCCACCCTCATGCACGTGCTGCCCGAGGTCCCGGTCTGGCGCGACGACCGGACCGTGCTCGTCGGCGACTCCGGCCACCCGGTCGGCGCCGGGCAGGGCGCGTCCATGGCGATCGAGGACGCCGTCGTCCTGGCCCGGACGCTCCAGGAGGCCGACGTGCCCGCCGCCCTGGCCCTCTACGAGCAGAGACGGCGGGCACGGATCGCCAAGATGGTGCGATCAGCCGGCGCCAACCGGGACGCCAAGACCGCGGGATTCCTCACCCGCCAAGCCCGCAACCTCGTCATGCCCGCGGCGATGAAGCTCTTCTACGAACGCGGCGTCTCCTGGTTGTACTCGCACGACGTGACCGCCGGCTGGCGCCCCACCGGGCAGGACGTCCCGTCCCGGATGTGAACGTGCGGGCACCGCTGGCTTCCGCCCTCAGGTGTCGTCGGCGTCAGGGGCGCCGAACCAGTCGGACAACGCTTGGCGCAGTGCTGGTGCCGCAGTGCCGGCGGGTTCGTCGACGGCCGCGGCCCAGGCGATGTGGGCGTCCGGGCGGATCAGCAGGACGTCGGCCGGGCGCTCCCCGGTCTTGGCGGTGCGGACGTCGACGCGGCGCTCCCAGCCCTGGGCCGCCTCGCGCAGGTCCGACCGGTCGGCGAGGTCGAGCAGGACGGGCCGCGCCGGCCGCATGAGTTCGGCGACGCTGGTGACGCCCTGGTCGGTGTGCAGGGTGAGGTCGGGCGCGAAGGCGCCCGCAAGCGGGTGGTGGGCGGCGCCGGGCATCGGGTAGCGGATGTCGGCGCCGGACAGGAGCGCCCCCATGCGGCGCAGCGGCTGCTCGTCGGTCAGCAGTTCCTGGAAGAGCTCGCGCAGCGCCTCGGCGGCGGGATCGTGCGCGCGCCTCAGCGCCACCTGGGCGCGGGTGTGCAGCAGCGTGCGGGCGCCGGCGAGGTGGCGCTCGCGGTGGTAGGTGTCCAGCAGGCCGGACGGCGCCCCGCCCGCGACGGCGGCGGCGAGCTTCCACGCCAGGTTGACCGCGTCCATCATGCCCGCGTTGATCGCCACGCCGGTGGCGGGGAACAGGTGCGCCGCGTCACCGGCCAGCAGGATCCGCCCGTGGCGGTAGCGCTCGGCCTGCCGCGCCTGGAAGGTGAACCGCGACAGCCGGTGCGCCTCTCCGACGGGCAGGTCCGCGCCGAGCACGCGCCGGATACTGGCCTGGAATTCGGCCACGGTCATCGGCGCGTCGTCGTCGTACTCGGTGGCCTCGTCCTCGTTGGTGTAGAGGGAGACGATCCTGGAGTCCGGGGACGAGCCGAGCCCGAACATGCCGCGCTCGGTCTGGGTGAACCCCGCCTGGATCGTGCCGAACCCGGGGACGTCCAGGCCGCCGTCGCCCAGCACTGTCACCGTGTCGGGCAGGGTGACCTGGGCCAGCCGGTTGACCTCCGGATAGGTCGTGCCGGGGAAGCCGATCCCGGCCCGGTCGCGGACGCGGCTGCGCGCACCGTCGCACCCCACCAGGTAGCGGGCGCTCACCCGGTAGGTCCCGTCCGGGCCGTGCACCTCCGCGGTCACCGCGGCGTCGTCCTGGCTCACCCCGGCGACCTGGTGCCCGCGGCGCACCTCGGCGCCGAGCTCCTCCACGCGCTCGTCGAGGAGCCCTTCCAGCAGCTGCTGCGGCAGCGGCAGGGCGTGCATCGGAGGGTCCGGCAGGCGGGTGAAGTCCAGGTGCACCCCGCCGAACGGGAACCGAGGGGCCGGAACGGGATCGGTGCAGGCCTGTTCGAAGCGTTCCAGCAGCCCCCGGTAGCGCAGCAGCTCCAGGATCTGCCCGCCCAGTCCCCCGGCCTTCGGGGTGTCGCGGCGCTGCGGCCGGCGCTCCAGGACCAGCGGCCTCACCCCCGCCGACCGCAGCTCGCAGGCCAGCATCAGGCCGGTCGGACCGGCGCCCACAATGATCACATCGGTGTCCATGCACTCTCCCTCGCTTGAACGGCATCGCGCCGCGCCTGCGGCACGAGCCGGGTCGTGTCTCGATCACGGCCATGACGCGGGCCGCGTTGAAAACCGGGCAGGCGGATCGCCTAAGCCAGGAGCAGGAAGGTCCTCCGGGGCGGGTGCGCCGGGAGGCGTCCGGGAACGGGTGGCGCTACGTCCGCGATGTCGCGGCCTGCCTTTCGCCGGACGGGGTCCTGTCCGCGGCGCCCTCGGCGTGAGAGCGCCGGAAGGTGCGGCGGTAGGTGTCGGGCGGGACGCCGACCGTGCGGTTGAAGTGGCGGCGCAGCGTCGCGCCGGTCCCCATGCCGGTGGCCGCCGCGATCGCCTCGACGCTGTCGTCGGTGGTCTCCAGCAGCTCCTGGGCGCGGCGGATCCGCTGGGTCAGCAGCCACTGCAGCGGCGTGGTGCCGGTCACCGACCTGAACTGGCGGCCCAGATTGCGCGAGCTCATGGCGGCCCGGCGGGCCAGGTCCTCCACGGTCAGCGGGCGGTCCAGCCGTTCGATCGCCCACGGGAACAGCTCGGCGAGCGGGTGGCTCTCCTGGGCGGGCACCGGTGACGGGACGAACTGGGCCTGGCCGCCCGCGCGGTGCGGCGGCACGACCAGGCGGCGCGCGACGGCGTTCGCGACCGCCGAGCCGCGGTCGAGACGGACCAGGTGCAGGCACAGGTCCATCGCGGCGGCCTTGCCGGCCGAGGTGAGCACGCTGCCGTTGTCCACGTACAGGACGTCCGGATCGACCTCCACCCGGGGATAGCGCGCGGCCAGCGCCCCGGTGTGCGCCCAGTGGGTGGTCGCGCGCCGCCCGTCCAGCAGGCCGGCGGCGGCCAGCACGAACGCGCCCGTGCAGAGCGAGGCCACGCGGGCGCCCGCCTCATGGGCCGCGCGCACCGCGTCGACGAGATCGCCGGGCGGCTCCGCGTCGACGTCGGCCCACCCCGGCACGATCACGGTGTCGGCGCTCGCCAGCCGGTCCAGCCCGTGGTCGGGCTCCAGCCGGAAACCGCCGGCCCGCACGGTGCCGGGACCGCAGCCGAGGAGGCGGTACCAGGGCCCGGCCACCCCGGCCGGCGCGCCGCCGAACACCTCGTAGGCCACCGACAGCTCGAAGTGCAGCATCCCGTCGGTGACGGCGACCGCGACGGTCCTCATGTCCGGAATTGTACGAGTCATGGCGTTCCAGACGCTCGTGCGGTACGTCCACCACCGCCATGATCGGTCCAGTGGTTCGACCGAAGACGACGGGAGAGACGATGGGATCGGGGCAGACGGTCGCGGTGTTCGGCGCGTACGGGCACACCGGGCGGTTCGTGGTGGCGGAGCTGCGGGAACGCGGGTTCGTCCCGGTGGCCTCCGGCCGCGACGCAGGGAAGCTGCGAGCACTGGCGGAGACCTTCGCGGGCCTGGACGTCCGGCCCGCGGCGGCCGACGATCCGGCGTCGCTCGACCGCGCGCTCGCCGGCGCCGCCGCGGTCGTCAACTGCGCGGGGCCCTTCGCCGCGACGGCCGCCCCGGTGGCCGAAGCGGCGCTGCGCGCCGGCATCCCCTACGTGGACGTGGCGGCCGAGATCGAGGCCAACGCCGACACGTTCGCGCACTTCGCCGAACGCGCCCGCGACGCGCGGACCGCGATCGTCCCGGCGATGGCCTTCTTCGGCGGCCTCGGCGACCTGCTCGCCACCGCCGCGATGGGCGACTGGACGGCCGCCGACGAGGTGCACGTCGCCTACGGGCTGAGCAGCTGGCACCCCACCGCGGGCACGCGCGCCGCGGGCGCGGTCTCCCACGAACGCCGCGACGGGCAGCGGGTCCGCTACACCGGCGGAAGGCTGGAGTACCACCAGGACACGCTCCCCTCGTTGAAGTGGACGTTCCCCGAGCCGATGGGCGTCCGGCCCGTCGTCGGGGAGTTCAGCATGGCCGACGTCGTGACGATCCCCAGCCACCTGGCGGTCCCCGAGGTGCGCTCGTACATGACCGTCGAGGCGGTCGAGGACCTGTCGGCCCCGGACACGCCGGCGCCGGCGGCGGCCGACCAGCGCGGACGCTCCGACCAGAGGTTCCTGGTCGACGTCGTCGTGCGCTGCGGCGGCGAGGAACGGCGCGCCACGGCGAGCGGCCGGGACATCTACGCCGTCAGCGCGCCGCTGGCGGTGGAGGCGGTCGACCGCATCCTCACCGGCCGGACCAGGACGACCGGTGCCGCCTCCGCCGGGGAGATGTTCGACGCCGCCGACTTCCTGCGTGCGCTGTCCGCGCACCTGTCGCTCGACCTGCGCCGGTGACCGTCCCCGGCGGCCCGGTGGTCACCGGCCCGGGCGGCCGCCTCCCGCGACGGGAGGCGAGCGCTCAAGCCGGGGACGCCGCGCCTCAGATCTCGTCGACGTTCATCGCGCCCTCGTTCGGGCGGCGGGAGAGGTCGATGCCGAGTTCCTCCGCGGCGCGGAAGACGTCCTCGTCGGTGTCGCGCATCTCGATGGACATGCCGTCGCTGGAGAGCACCTCGACGTTGAGGCACAGCGACTG